>DASTZC010000017.1 GCA_035764505.1 Candidatus Polarisedimenticolia bacterium | reverse complement strand
GAGGCAGGTTGTTACGGATGACGGTGCGGGTACGGACAAAGATCTTCTCGCGGCGTGCAGGCTCCATGGCGAGGCAGGCAAGGCGATCACTGAGGATCGAAGGCGCGATCGTCGTGTAGTCGCGATGGGACCAGATAGCTTCGATCATCTTCGGCGGACCGATGACCCAGCCGATGCGCAAACCCGGTAATCCGAAAGCCTTCGAAAGCCCGGAGGTAATCAGCACGCGCGAGTATCGGCCGTAAAAGGTCGGGGTGGTCACTCCCGACACTTCGGCGCCGCGGTAGATCTCGTCGGCCACGATCCAGGCGCCTCTCCGGCGCGCGACCTGGACGACGGCGTCCATCTCCGCTTCGGTCAGGATGGCCCCCGTGGGGTTGTTGGGGTTGGTTATTAATATGATGCGGGTCTTTCTGGTGACGGCACCTCGCAAGGAGTCCGTATCGAGGGCCCAGCGGGTTCCCTCACCCTCCTTCCGCCGGCGCAGGCGAAAGAAGTCGGCTCGTCCCTGAAAGATGCTCGTCAGCCCCGGTGTCTGGAAGTAGTTCGGAATCTCGATGGCGGCGCGGTCGCCCTTTTCCAGGAGCGTCCAGAAGGTGGCGAAGTTGGCCTCCGCGCCGCCGTTGGTGACGACGACATTCTCACGCGTTGCGCCGGGATAGAAGAGCGCGATCCGATCGCGAAGCTGCTCGCTGCCATTGCAATGGCCGTACCCCAGCTCGGTGCCGAGGATCCTCTCCGTCTCATCCGATCCTTCCAGCAGCTCCTCCACCCGCATCGGGTGCACGCCGCTTTCCGACAAGTTGAACTCGACGTAGTTCTCGTAGGTGGACTGCATCCGCTCCATCTTGAAGAGCGGGATTCGCATGAGACCTCCTCGATGCAGGGGGGTAAGGCAAGCCGCGCGAAAGGGTCAGTGCTTCAGGAGTGAGGTCCAGTTCAGGATGATGCGGATGTCCCGCCGGGCCTCCGGCCCCACCGTGACCAGGAACCGCTCGCCGTCGGTGGTTCCGTCGCCGCCGGTCGTTCCTTCCGGGACCGTCAGGAGCGGATGCGGCGCGCCCGGCGCGATCTCGGAGCCGCTGTAGGTGATTGGCACCGAGACGATTGTGTCCCGGTGGGAGTAGAGCAGCTCCTTGCCGTCGCGCCTCCAGCCGGGACCGTCGCCGCCGTCCACCGAGATACGCACCTTGTTCCCCGAAACCGGAAACGCCTGGACGTAGACCTCCGGCTGTCCCGACTCGGTGCTCTGGTAGGCCACCCATTTTCCATCCGGAGAGAAGGCCGCTTGCAGCTCTTGCCCCGGCCCCGCCACGTACTGCTGCGACTTCCCGTCCTTTTCCAGCGGCACGGACCATATGTCCCAGGAGGTCGTCTCTCCCAGCTGGCCGAAGAGCAGGAACTTTCCGTCCGGCGAAACGTCCCATGGCATCTTGAACTGCGCCGCGGTCGTGGCGACCATTTCCGGCTCGCCGCCGTTCGTGCTGCCAATGTAGATTTCGGCGCGGCCGCTCTTGCTGGAAGAAAAAGCGAAGCGGCGGCTGTCGGGAAACCAGGCCACTTGCGCCTCCTTCGAGAAGGTCGGAGCGATGTGGGTCGGGATGGCACGTGCCAGGTCCACCAGCCAGAGGTCGGTCCCGTTCATGAGGGCCGCCGTCCGCTGGTCGGGCGACAGCGCGAACATGTTCCACGGACCGGTCGGCAGCGGCACGGTTCCCCGGGGAGCCCCGCCGCGATCGATCCACTCCAGATGCGTGTTCCGGACCTCGCCGCGCAGGAAAACGAGCTTGCCGTCGTCGGAGGCGGAGACCACCGGCTCCGCGTCGAGGTCGGTGCGGGGCGGCAGGTCGGCAATCGGCACTGCTTCGCCGGTGGTCTCGAGCCTGCCTGCGTCGAAGGGCTGCGCGACGATCTTCCCCTCGCGCGCATACAGGAGGTAGCCCGGCGGCGCGTAGACGGCCGCCGAGTCCGCGGTGAGGATCTTTTTGACCTCCTTCGTCTTCAGCGAGCCTGCGAAGATGTCCAGGCCTTCGGGACCGCCCGGCAGCGCGACGAAGACAAAGTGCTCGCCATCCGGCAGGAACGAAGGGAAGCGATGGGAAGTCTGGTGCCGGACGGCATCGAGCGTGGTCACCTGGACCGGCTCTCCCCCTGCCGCGGGGACGACGAACAGCGGGCTCTCGGGTGCCGGCGCGAAGACGATGCGATCCTGGCTTCCCCAGTCGGCGCCGCGGGCCCACTTCAGATTGCAGATCGTGGTCGGCTGACCTCCTTCCACGGCGATCTTTCGCAGCTTCCCCCCGATGGTGGCGTAGCCGAAGTAGCGACCGTCGGGTGACCAGAACAGCGCCCCGTTGACGAACTTGCCTTGACCTGCGAAGGAGGGATCCCCTTCTTCCAGCGCTCGTGGCTGCTCGGACGCGAGCGGCCGCAGCCAGACCCTGGGGGTCGTGTCCCCCTCGGTGACGTAGACGAGCGTCCGGCCATCGGGGGAAATCTGGGCCACGGAGTTGTAAGGCGAGAGCTGCACTTCAGCGGGCGGCAGGATCGAACCCTGGAACGGTTCTTCCGACACCGTCGAGGTCCAGCGCAGTGCGAGCAGCACCGCGGTCGCGGCGAGGCCCGCCGCGGCCAGCCCCCAGGCGAGGCGCTCGCGGCCCCGCCGCCGCGCCGCGACCGGTGCGGGGACACCCGCCTGCGATCCAGCGTCGCCGATCCATTCCAGCTGCAGCTTGACGTCATGCGCCGTCTGGATGCGCTCCTCGGGATCCTTGGCCAGGCAGGCGCGCACCAGGCGCTCCAAAGCGGGAGGGGCCATCGGCGCGACGCTCGAAAGCGGCGCCGGCTCGGCGCCCATGATCGAGGCGATGAGCGAAGCCTGGCTCTTGCCCGCGAACGCCTTGCGGCCGGTGGCCGACTCGTACAGCAGGCATCCCAGGGCCCACAGATCGCTGCGCGCGTCGGCTTCCTTCCCTTCCATCTGCTCGGGTGACATGTATTGGAAGGTCCCGAGGATGGAGCCTTGCGCGGTGAGCGGCTGCGCCACCGTCGGAGAGCGGGTGAAGGCGGTCATCGTCGCACGGTCGCCGCCACCTGCCGCATTTGCCGTCCGCGCCAGACCGAAGTCCATCAGCTTCGCGCCCGAGCGTGTGAGCATGACGTTGCCCGGCTTGAGATCGCGATGCACCACGCCGGCGCGATGCGCCCGGTCCAGGGCGTCGGAAATCTGCCTCCCCAGGCGCAGGACTTCCGGCATGGGGAGAGGACCGCGCTCCAGCCGGTCGGCGAGGGTTTCCCCTTCCACCAGCTCCATGACCAGGTAGTCGACGTCCCCTTCGCGGCCGACGTCGTGCAGCGTGCAGATATGCGGGTGATTGAGGCTGGAGATGGTGCGGGCCTCGCGCTCGAAGCGGGCGCGAACCTCCGCCGAATCGGTCAGGCTCTGGGGAAGGACCTTGACGGCGACTTCACGCCCGAGGCGCGTGTCCCGGGCGCGGTAGACCTCGCCCATCCCCCCGGCCCCGAGAGGGCCGACAATCTCGTAAGGACCCAGACGGGCACCGGCTGAGAGAGACATTCTCGGAACAATAGCAGACGCCGTCGGGAATTGCTCTATCGCATCATGGGGCCGGAGATCGAGTTTCGCCGTTGGGGCGTCGGCGGCTTCACGGAGAAATGACGTCGAGTGTGGGCAACGCGGCAAAGGCGCGCTATTGTGAACGGGCTTCAGGCAAGAAGAGCCGCAAACCCCCTTCAAAGGAGGCTCGAATGCGAACGTGGCTGGCCGGCATCACCACAGTCCTGGTTCTCTTCGGGTTCGCTGCATCCCCTTTGTCCGCTTCCACCCTCGAGGAGAAGCAACAGGAAACGAGCTTCTCAGCTTCATGGGTCGACACGGAAGATGTCGGGACGACCATGCAGGCCGATGGGCAGTGGCAATGGATATTCGGTAAAGGCTACCACGAGGTCGGCGCCATTCTGTCCTACCTCAAAGTGGATCCCGATTCCGGCCCCAGCTCCGATGCGACCATCCTGGGACCGGTCTACACCTTCAACTGGATGCCGGCCAACGACAAGGTGACCGGGTTCGTCGAGGCCTCCTACGGCATCGTCAGCGGCGACCTGGGAGATGTCGTCGACAATGCCTGGACCGCAAGCGTCGGCGCCAAGGTGTTCGTGGGAGACTCCGCCGCCGTACGGTTCGACCTCTTCTTTCGCAGCCTGCAAGGAGCCGATGGCTTCGACGACGAGGACAGCCACGGCCTGCGGGTCGGAATCAGCATCTTTGGCGGCAGCAAATAGGAGTTAGTGGAAACAGTGTTCCGCCGCTGCCGGCGCCGGTTAACGGCGCTGGCAGCGGGGACAGAAGAAAGTGCTGCGGCCCGCCTGGACGATGCGGCGGATCTTCGTGCCGCAGCGAAGGCAGGGCTTCCCCTCCCGGTCGTAGACCCGCAGGGAGATGGCGAAATAGCCGGCTTCGCCGTCGGCGTTGAGAAAATCGCGCAGCGTCGTCCCGCCGGCCGTGATCGCCTCGTTCAGGACTTCCCGGAGGCTCGCCAGGATTTCCTCCCATAGGTCCCGGCTGATCTTCCCCACCGGCCGTCTCGGGCTCACCTTGCAGCGGTACAGCGCCTCGCAGGCATAGATGTTTCCCACGCCCGCGATCGAGCGAGTATCCATCAGAAAGTTCTTGACCGGCTTCTTCCGGTTGCGGGTGGCCTTGGTGAGCACCTCGGCGGTCAGCGCAGCGTCCAGAGGCTCCGGCCCCAGACCCTGCAGACGCGGATCGCGGTGCAGGAGGTCGCTCTGCAGCAGGCGCAGCAGGCCGAAGCGGCGCGCGTCCGCATAACGCAGCTGCCGCCGGTCGTCGAGCGCGATCACCACGTGCTCGTGCGTCTGCTTCGGCCGTTGCGCGTCGGAGACCCAGAGCTGCCCCGTCATGCCGAGATGGACGAGCAAGGTCAGCTGGGCATCGGTATCCAGGAGAAGGTACTTGCTGCGGCGCCGGATGCCGGTGATCGTGGCGCCGCGCAGCTTCGCCAGGCCGCGCACGGCAATCGGCTCGCGCAGACGCCGCTCGCGCACCGTGACGGAGAGAATCCTCCTGCCGACCAGGAGCGGCACGAGGCCGCGGCGGATCGTCTCGACTTCAGGCAGCTCCGGCATTTTCCTTCCTTTCGCTGCGCGGGGGACGCAGGGGCGAAGGCCTCCGGCTCGAATCTGATGTCCGGAACGATATCAAATTCCGGCTGCCGATCGAGTGAGCAGGGGCACCCTTGGACGCGCCGGCTGAGGAGCGGCCGCGCGTCAACGGCCGCTGGAAGCCACCGAGGTTGGACCCGATTCTGGCTCAGCTCGCCGGAGAATCGCGGTCCCCAACGCGGTGCACGGCGGCAGGATCGGCGAGGCATCTGCCGACCAGCGCTTTCCCAATCGAGCTGCGAGACAAATCCGGCCGCCGCGTGTGCACTTCCGCGACACAGGGCGCGACGATTGCGGTCTCTGCGACTTACGATCGACGATTCTCCTTGACCCTCTTGAACTTCAGCGTACCTTCCAGGAATCGCACTCATCGGCAATCGGGAATGAAGCGACGACCGCCGGCTCGGACCGGCGCCAACGCCGCTTCCAACCGGATGGGCGCAGAGCCGAAGGAGGCTCTCCGTCGATGCAATGCACCCCCCGTTTCGCGCTCGGCATGCTGCTCGTGATCGCCACCCCCTCACTGCCCTCGGCACAAACCTGCGTGAAGGAAGCCACCAAGTGCATTACCGCCCCGAACGGCGGCGACTGCGCTTCGATCGGCCTTTGGAACGGGAGGTCCAAGACCTGCTCTCTGACGCAGGATCTGACCGGTGAGGCGATTCAGATCGACGGGGACGGGATTACCCTCGACGGCAGGGGACGCACGCTGACCGGCGGCTCACTCGGCGAGCTCCAGCAGCTCTTCGCGGTCCTCGCCGCGCAGCGCCGCGACATCACCGTCGCCAATCTGACCATCCGGGGGTTCCAGACCGGCATCGGTCTGGTCGAGTGCTCCCACTGCACGGTGAAGGGCAGCACGCTGCGCGACTCGTCGCGCGCCGGCATCGAGCTGAGCGATTCCAATGACAGCCGCGTCGCCGAAAACCAGGTCAGCGGCACCGGCGACGGCATCGTGGTGAATCAGTCGACCGGCAACCTGATCGAGAAGAACACCGTGGAATCGAACCGCAACAGCGGCATTCTCCTGAACAACGACGCCTCGCGAAACGTCCTGAAGGGAAACGTGACGCGCCTGAATTCCGGCGGCATCACGATGGGGGGCAATTCCGATTACAACACCCTCACCGGAAACGAGATCGTCGGCAACACCCACATGGGCCTCGCGGTCTATTTCTTCTCCAATGAGAACGTCGTGCTGGACAATCGCATCACCAGCAACGCGGCGGGAGTGGAGAATGGGGCCGGCATCCTGGTAATGCAGTCCAGCGGCAACCGCTTCACCAACAACACCGTGTCGGGGAACTCGCGCGGCATCTGGCTCTCCTATCCCGACGGGGAGCCCTATGACGGCGGGGGGAACGAGGTCTACAACAACAACTTCCTCGGCAACCGGACACAAGCCATGGTCACCGGACGTCGCAGCACCGCCGACGCCTTCAGCAAGCAGGCTCCCATCGGCGGGAACTTCTGGGACAACTGGAAATCTCCCGACGCCGCCGGCGACGGGATCCTCGATTCAGCTTACCAGTTCGGCGGCAGCGGCGATGAATTCCCCTGGGCGGCCCAGGATGGCTGGGCGCCGCGCCCGACCGCTCCGGCCCCGCCCGACATCGTCCAGTCCTCTCCTGGGAAGCACCCCTGATCTGCAGTCCCCCTCCGGATCGCATCATCGGCAATCGGTCGCAACGGGCGTAGTATCTCGGTCACGCGAACATCATCCTTCAGGTTCGCCAAGGAGGTGGCAACGTGAACCGTGAGCCTACGTCGGGTGCCACTGCGAGTCGACGCACCTTCCTGCACGCCGGTGGACTCGCAGGACTCGGCTTCCTGGCCATGGCCGGGAACAAGCCGCCGGGCAGTCCAGCCCGGACGACGAAGCCTGCCGACCAAGAAAAGGAAGAAGAAGAGGGCGTCGCCCCGCCTGAAGATCTCATGCGCGAGCATGGCGTGCTGAAGCGCGTGATGCTCGTCTACGAGGAGGCGGTGCGCCGCATCGAGGGCCGGCGGGACCTCCCCCCCGACTCCGTCCGCGACGGGGCGACGATCATCCGGACCTTCATCGAGGACTATCACGAGAAACTGGAGGAGGAGCATCTCTTCCCGCGCTTCGAGAAAGCCGGGAAGCTGACCGACCTGACGGCGGTGCTCCGGGCGCAACATCAGGCGGGGCGACGCGTCACCGAGGAAATCACGCAGCTCGCGACCGCGGCGGGCCTGAAGGATGCCTCGTCGGCAGGACGGCTGAAGGAGCTGATGCGCCAGTTCGTGCGAATGTACGGACCGCACGAAGCCCGCGAGGACACCGTGCTGTTCCCGGCGCTTCGCAGCATCGTTTCGCCGCACGAATTCGCCGCGCTGGGCGAGGATTTCGAGAAGAAGGAGCACCAGCTGTTCGGCGCGGAGGGATTCGAGAGGATGGTCGATCGCGTCGCGACGATCGAGAAGACGCTGGGCATCTACGACCTGGGGCAGTTCACCCCCAAATAGTCTCGCGGCTTATCCAACGACGCCTCAATGCGTCTTTGGCGGGAATCCGTTATTTCAAATAGCCCCAGCTGTGCAGCTTGTCGCTGTCCTCGGTCCAGCGGTCGCCGATGTCGGTGCGGTAGTACATGTTGGGGATGGCGATGTTCTTGATGCGGGCGTAGGCCTGCGCCTGGGCCTGCCGCATGGTCGTCCCCAATCCGACCACCACCAGCACCACGCCCGCCGTCCCTGCCACCAGCCACTGCCCGTTCACCAGCTTCACGTCCTCGATGTGCACCTCCTCCGGCACGCCGCGCTTGAAGGCGACCACGGCGTTCTTCGACATCGCCTTGAAGGTCGTCTCGTCGTCGAAGGGGTAGGGCGACACGACGATCCGCACGCCGACCTGGAAGCCGCTCTTCACCCGCAGCTTCGGATCGCGCCCGGCGGCCAGGTCGAGGAGGAACTGGCCGATCGGCGTGATCATCCCTTCCTGCTGGATGAAGATGGTCGGGTAGCCGAAGCGCGAGGTGAACTCCAGAGGGTAGATGCCGTTGGCGTTGACGATGCAGTTCAGGTCGATGTAGCCGACGTACCCCTCTTCAGCCAGCTTGCTCTCCAGCTTCGCCAGCGTCTGCTCGAACAGCCGGCCCGGCTCCGCCCAGAACATCGAGGTCCCCATCTCCCCGGTGGAGGGGCCGATGTTCCCGGGGAACAGCTTCTTGTGCTCGAAGTTGATGTTGATCGGGGTGATGTAGCGGTGCCCGTTGAAGAAGGCCCCGACCGCCACCTCCACGCCGGCGATCCGCTTCTGCAGCTGGAAAACCTTGATCTCGTCGGCCAGGGCCTTCTTGTAGGCCTCCAGCATCCGGACGACGTCGCTGCCGTCCTCCTCCTCGCCGACGAACAGGTTGCGCTTGATGTTCTGCGCCTCGCCGCTCGGCTTGAGGACGTAGCGCCCCGGATTGTCCTGCACGTACTGGATGCCGGCATCGAAGGAGTCGAAATCGGCGTACGGGATGATCGCCACGCCGTGGCGCTTGAGCTCCTCCTGGCCGAAGGAGCGGTCGTCCTCCAGCCGGTCGGTGTAGGGCGTGCCCCCGACGACCGCCTTCCCCTTCTTGCGCAGCGCCTCGGCCTTCGCCCCCTGGCCCAGCGTGTCGTCGAAGATGATCACGTCGGCCCAGTTGCAATCCTTCTCCCAGTCGTCGGATTTCGGGACGAAGCCGTCGCAGATGTCCCGGTCGCTCTTCGATGCGATGAAGTAGCGCACCTCGTGTCCTTCCTTGAACACCTGCCACGCGATATCGCCGATCAATCCCGACAGCGAGACGAACAGGAATTTCTTCTTTTCCATGGCGGAGCCGTCCTCCCGAATCTGCCGGAACTGTAGCCCAACCCCGGCCAGCTTGCACGCCCGTCAATTTAGTGTGAGAAGCGCGCCGCGACAAGGACGCCGCGGGGACCGGAAGCTAGCGGGCCGCCTCGACGTCGGTGGGGACGTGCAGGATGCGCGGTCCGGGCGAAGGAGGAGGGGCTTTGCCGCCGCCGGCGGTGCTGACGTTGGCGGTCACCGAGATCTCGTAGGAGCCGTAAATGCCCCAGCCCGGGCCATGGAAGGACTTGACGTAATAAGTGGCGGTCGACGGCGCGATGAAGTTGATGAGCGAGGACTTGATTCCGGGAGTGACGTCGTCGTTGGCCGCCAGCTGTGAGACGCCGTCGGGAGCATAGACCACCAGCGAGGTGTTGGCGTCGCTGACCAGGTTGCGCGTCTCGATGGCATAGGTGGTGCCGACCATCGCATCGAACTTGAAGTAATCGACGTCGGCCGTCCCGGAGCCGTTCCCCTGGTTCCTGAAGTAGGTCTCGCTCATCGGGAACCCGTTGGTCGGGATCGCCACGGCGGCGGGCGCCGTCTCGTTCGGCTCGGTGGCAGTCTCGACATAATCCACGATGTGGTGCTCGAAGACCTCCTGCATGAAGGGGAGGTTTCCCTGCCCCAGCTGGAACCAGCCGTCCCAGAAATCCTCCAGCGTCCGGTTGGTGGAAGTCCGGACGTAGTTCTTCATCACGTTCCAGACCATCGTCTCGGGAGAACCCATGAAGTCCCAGGCCTCGTCCGTCCCGGGGGATTCGTCCGGCGTGGTGGCCGAATCGATCACGTCCCAAAGCGCCGCGTACACGGTCACCTCGCTCGCCGCGCCGTCGCAGCTGAACGGGACTTCCGTCTCGACGTCGAAATAGAAATCGAGGTTGCCCGCCCCGGGCGCCGCCGTCATCTTCACGTAGAGATGGGGGTTCGGCAGGATGAAGTGCCTGCGCACCGCCTGCCCGAAATAAGTGGCCCACCCTTCCTCCCAGGCGAGACGCAGATCCTGGTTGCAGTTGCTGAGACGATGGGTGCCGCCGGGGCTGTCGGTCGCGGAGTAGACCTCGCGGGCGTAATGGCCCGATTCGTGGGCGACGACCGTGTCGCTGTAGGCGGCCGGATCGCCCACCTTGATCTCGCCGCCGGGGAGATACTGCGTCACGGTGTTGCCGCTGAAAGTCTCCCAACGCACCGACAGCGGCAGGGACGCGCCCGGATAGGCGCCGTTGAGGTACCTCAGGTAATCGAGGCTGTTGTAGGCGACGTCATAGAGGTTGAACACTTCGCCGCCGGCGCCCATCACCGCGAGGGTGACGCCCAGGTTCAGATTGAGGTTCGGATTGCTGTGATTGATGGCGGCGCTCGACACGGCGTAGGGAGTCGCCGTCCCGTTCACGTTGGTGACGATGAGGTAGAGTCCCGCGACGGGGGAAGAGTCGCTGATGACCCGGGCGATGATGCTGCGGGTCTTGGTGCTGGCGTCGATCACGTTGATGGAGAAATTCCCACCCAGATCGGTGGCGCCGGTCGCCAGCAGCTGCTGGCCCCCGTTGGTGTTCATGTCGCGGATCTCGACCTTCGCGAAGCGGACGGGAAGCACCGGCAGCGCCCCGGTATACCCCTCCTGGTCGAATTCCCGGTCCTGGTAGCGGAAGGTCCCGGTGGCGACCCAGTTGGCCCCGGCGGAGCCGCAGAACATGATGGTGACGATGCAGCCGAACAGGAAGACCCGGAGGCCCGGATGGAGGGTCATCGTGCTTCGCCGAGGTTGCGGAGGGAGAACGCGCGCGTCCATCCTCCCCTCCTAAAGGACGAACGCTCCCCGGCCTGGACCGGGGAACGCAAGACATATACGATGATTTCGAAGCCTGTCAAGGAGATCCCATGAGCGGAAACGCCCTGGACACCCTCCGGATGCGGGAAGCGCTGAGGATGGCGCGCGACGCCGGGGCGCGCGGCGAGGTGCCGATCGGCGCCGTGCTGGCCTCCGAAGAAAAGGTCTTCGCGCGCGCCGCCAATGCCACCCTGCACCTCAATGATCCTACCGCCCACGCCGAAATCCTCGCCCTGCGCCGGGGTGCGAAACATCTGGGAAATCATCGTCTTACGGAGCTGACGCTCTACGTGACGCTGGAGCCCTGCCTGATGTGTCTGGGAGCCATGATCCAGGCGCGCATCGCCCGCTGCGTCTTCGGGGCAGCCGATCCGAAAGTCGGCGCGACGTCGGTCCTGACGCTGCCCGGAGTACGGCGCGGAGTCAACCACTCCTTCCCAATCGTCGGCGGCTGCGAGGCGCTCCCCGCCGCCGAGCTGCTGCAGCATTTCTTCCGGGCCCGCCGGGTAAAGCGCTGACGCAGCAGGAGATTGTTGACGGGCGCGGGCGCTCCGCGTATTCTTCCAAAATCTTCCGATGCAGCGCGAGTTTTTTTGCCCGGCCTGCGGAAATCCGCGGCCAAAGAGGGGATGTTGAGCTCCGGGTCCATTCGACGCGCCGCGGCCGCCGCCGCGGCGCTCATAGCAGTTCTTTGCCTCGAGTCGGCGGCCGTCGCGGGCCGTTCCCCCCAAGAGAAGGGTCTGGAAAGACTGGATCGTCTCCGGGCGAGGGCCCGCGCGACCTTCCTCCTGTCCGAGGCGCCGTCACGCGGTAAAGGACCCAACAAGGGAGGGCCGGGCCAGGGACGCGGCTTTGCCCCCGAGCTGCAGGTGAGTTCGGGCATCCCCGGTACCCAGAGCGAGACCTCGATTGCGGTCTTTGGCAACAACGTGGTCGTCGGCTACAACCAGTTCGACCCGAACAATCCCACCAAGCGGACCGGAGTCGCCTTCTCCACCAACGGCGGGCTGTCCTTCACCGACACCGGCGGGCTGCCGACCGGGGGCGCCGGCAAGACGCTGCTGGGCGACCCTTCGGTCACCGCCTGCGGGGACGGCAAGTTCTACTTCTCCAGCATCTATTTCCCCAATTCCACCGATTCGGCCCTGGCCGTCAACGTGGGTACCGTGTCGGGCGCCAACATCACCTGGTCCAACCCGCTCCCCGCGGCAGCTTCCACCGCCGACTTCCTCGACAAGGAATGGCTCACCTGCGACCGGCTGACCAACACCCTGTACATGACCTACACGCGCTTCGTGAACGGCAACATCGGCTCCACCACCGAGCTGCGCATCGAGATTCTCAAGTCGATCGACGGCGGGCTGAGCTGGAGCGCGCCGCTGGTCCTCGAGAGCTCCACGGTGGAGTCGATCGGAATCTCCTACCTGGCCACCGGGCCCGACAGCGAGGTCTATGTGATGTGGGAGCGCGGCATCGACGACATCACGGCGGCCAACACGGCGCTGGAGCTGCGGCGCTCCTTCAACTTCGCCGCCTCCTTCGATCCCAAGGTCGTGGTCCGCACCATGATCCCGTCGTTCTTCCCGGCGATGGTGGGTTTCAACCGGGAGGACACGCTGGAAATCGGCACCCTCGCGGTGGACCTGTCGGGCGGACCGCGGCGCGGCCGCGTCTACGCCATCTGGGCGGAGCGCTCTCCCGGCGGCGGTGAGACGCGCGACATCTTCGTCGCCTCCTCGGGCAATCAGGGGGCGACCTGGGCGGCGCCGGTGCGACTCAACGACGACCCGCCGGGAAACGACCATGTCATGCCGTGGCTTTCGGTGAACGCGGAGGGGACCGTCGAAGCGGTATGGTACGACTACCGCAACTGGCGCGGCATGCACACCGTCGACCTGTATGCCGCGCGCTCCACCGACGGCGGCGCCTCGTTCTCCTCGAACTTCAGGCTCACGACCCGTCCTTCCAGCTGGTTCGCGCCTTTTACCCTGACGCCCAATTTCGGGGATTACATCGGCTGCGCCAGCGAAGGGACCGGCTTCTACCCGGCCTGGGCCGACGCGCGCAACAGCGACATCGACGTTTTCGCGTCGCACGTGCCGACTGCCACCTGCGGCAACGGGACGCTCGAGGCCTTCGAGGAGTGCGACGACGGCAACACCATCGACGGCGATTCCTGCTCCCCTGCATGCGCCGCGACTCCCTGCGGCAACGGCACCCTGGACGCCGGAGAGGGATGCGACGACGGCAACCTCAAGAGCGGCGACGGCTGCTCGCAGGTCTGCGCCCCGGAGATCTGCGGCGACGGCATCATCCAGCCGAACAATCAGGAAAACTGCGACGACGGGAACCTGGCTTCCGGCGACGGCTGCTCGTCGTCCTGCCTGGTGGAGCTGTCGAACGCTTTCTGGGTGGTGGAGGAGCGCTCCCGACTCGTCCTGCAGAGCCTGGTTACGGGCAACCGCCTGACCCTCGGCGACCCCGGCTTCCACGAGCTCGGGGACCTGGCCTTCGATGCCGCCGGGAACCTGTTCGGCTCAACGGGGTACAATCCCAACCTCTCGATCGGCTATGACGGGTACCTGATAAAAATGGCGGCGGGAGGATTGCCCGGCCGGGCGACGATCGTCGGCGATACCGGCTGGCTGTCGGCCACCGCCATCGATTTCCACCCGACCACGGGGGTGCTGTATGCCATCGCCGTCGACAGCACGCGAGCCAGCCGCCTGGTGACCCTCGACCCGAACACGGGCGCGACCCTGTTGGTCGTGGGAAGTCTGGGACTGACCGACGCGCGCGCCATGGCGTTCGATGCCGCGGGGGCGCTGTACGTGGCGGGACGGCCGGGGAGCACCGGCTCCGGCAACCTCTATCTGGTTGGTCTCGCCCCTTTCTCAGTCTCTCTCGTCGGGACGGTCGGGAGCTACCAGCTGTCGGGGATGGACTTCGCCCCTGATGGAACGCTCTATGGCGTGGCCCTGCGCGGCACCGGGGCCGATGCGGCACTCGTGCAGATCAACAAGACCACCGGCGCCGGCACCATCCTGTCCCTCTCCGGCGCCCTCAACCAGCAGGGAATCCGCTTCGCGCCGCAGCGGGCGGTGGACGGCGACCTCGACGGCATCCAGGATGTGGCCGACTGCTCGCCGCAGGACGCAGGCAACGGGTCCCCCGGACTCGCGTCGGCCATGAGCTTCACCGATGCGTCGACCTTCACCTGGACGCCGGCGGCCGGTGCGCGGCTGTCGAACACCTATCGCGGCACGATCGCGGGGCCGATGGGGACGAGACTGCCGGACAGCGTCTTCGACCACGTCTGCCTGGAGAGCGGCGACCTGCAGGGAAACGGCGCGGCAGTGACGGCCGACCTTTCGTTGCCTCCAACCGGCCAGGCTTTCTATTACCTCGTCTCCGGGGAAGGGTGCGGCGAAGGAGCGCTCGACGGCGACGCGTCGCATCCCAGACCGAACCCGAGTCCCTGTCCGACGCCGCCATGACGCATCTGCACTGTACGGAGCGAATGTGACGCCGGCCGCCCGCCGCCTCCTGGCCGCCTGCCTCTTCTTTTCGGGCGCCTCCTCGCTGGTGATGGAGGTCGCCTGGTCGCGCGGACTCTCGCTCGTCCTGGGGAACTCTCACCAGGCGGTCGCCACCGTCGTGGCATCGATGATGACGGGACTGTTCCTGGGGAGCCTGCTGGCCGCGAGGAAGGTCGGCTCCCTGCGCGACCTGCCGCGGACCTACGGCTACCTGGAGATGGGGATCGGCCTCTACGGCGCCCTCACGCCGCTCATCTTCAAGCTCCTCGCAGTCCTGCTCGGCCCCGCTTATGCGCTCCCCTCGAGCGTTTTCCTGTTCGTCCGGTTCCTGATGGTTTTCGTCCTGCTGTTGCCGCCCAGCCTCGGAATGGGCGCGACCCTTCCGGTCGTCACCGCCGCGCTGTCCGCCGGCCGGAAGGAAGAGGACGCCGGATCGACGGGCGGCTGGCTGTACGGCCTGAATACCCTGGGCGCGTTCATCGGGACGCTGGCCGGAGGGTTCCTGTTCCTCCCCGGCCTGGGGCTGCTGAAGACGACGCTCGCCGGAGGGGCCACCAGCTTCGGCATCGGCACGATGGTCTGGCTGCTCTCCGACTCGATCCTCAAACAGGAACGCCGGCCTGCCGCCTCTGGAAAGGAAGCAAGTCCCGGTGCCGCCCCGGCCGGTATGCCGCTCATCCTGCCGCTTTATGCCGCCTCCGGGTTCCTGGCACTGGTGTACGAGATCACCTGGACTCGCGTGCTGGCCCCGGTGGCCGGCAGCTCGGTCTACTCCTTCACGCTGATCCTATCCGCCATCCTGGCGGGAATCGGTCTGGGGAGCGTCCTTCTGTCGACCCGCATCGGCCGCCTGATCCATCCGGGGCGTGGCTTCGTGATGGGCCAGATACTCCTGGGTGGCACGGCCTTCCTTTCCCTGTGGGGCCTCAAGATTTTCCCCGACTTGATGCTGGCGGTGGCGGCGCGCAACCCCAGCGATCCCGAAGCCTTCCTGCTGCGCCAGTTCCTCGCCTTCGGCGCGATCGTCCTGCCGCCGGGGATCATCCTCGGCGCGCTGTTCCCCTTCGCATCGCGCCTGCTGCACTCGGTGCAACACGAGAGCGGCGCCGACGTCGGCCGCGTCTACGCCTGGAACACGGCCGGCTCGCTCTTGGGATCGCTGGCGGCCGGCTTTCTGCTGGTGGAGACGCTCGGAAGCCAGAAGACGCTGGCGCTGGCCTGCCTCGGCAGCCTGTCGCTCGGGGTGGCCGGTCTGGTTCTGGCTCCCGGGACGTTCTTCCGGCCGGCGGCGGGGCTGGCCGCCGCGGTCCTGTCCCTGCTCATCCCGCTGTTCACCCCGTCCTGGGACATCTACCGGATGACCACCGGCGTCACGCAGCTGCTGCGCAACATCCGCAAGATGGGGCCCTACGTCACCGTGGAGGAGATCCTCAAGTACAGTCAGGCGCCCGACGTGCGGATCATGTTCCACAAGGAGGGGAAGACCTGCACCGTCACGGTCGTCAAGGAGTGGTTCGATCGCTGGCTGCGGGTCGACGGCAAGACCGACGCCAGCACCGCGCCCACCGACATGCTGACTCAGATCCTGCTGGGACAGTTGCCCTTCTTTTTCGCCGGCGAGGCGAAAGACGTCGCGGTGGTGGGCTACGGCTCCGGCGTGACCGCGCACGCCGTGCTGTCGCACCCGGTGCGGCGGCTCGACACCATCGAGCTCGAGGAACAGGTCATCAAGGCCTCCCGCTTCTTCGAGGACGTCAACAGCAATCCCCTCGCCGACCCGCGCCATCAGGTGATCGTCGATGACGCGCGCACGGCGCTCGCCTATCGCTCTCAGAGCTACGACATCATCATCTCGGAGCCGAGCAATCCCTGGCTCGCGGGCGTGAACAACCTGTTCACCGCCGATTTCTATCACCTCGTGCAGAAGCGGCTGCGGCCGGGCGGCATTTTCGTCCAGTGGGTCCAGAGCTACGAGCTGTCCGACGACTCCCTTCTGGTGATCCTGAACACCGTGTCGGCATCCTTCCCTTACGCGCATCTGTTCGCGACGCTGACGGGCCCCGACATGTTCATGGTGGCCTCCGACCGGCCGCTGGCCCTGGTGCCCGAGGGCAAGGCGGCGTTCCACGATCAGCCCTCCGTCGTTCAGGACCTGGCGCGGGTCGGGATCACCTCGCTCTCCGACGTGGCCCTGCTCTATACCTCGGTCATCAAGCCACCACCCGCCGGCGCGCTGCTGAACACCGACGACAATTCGCTGATCCAGTACCGCGCTCCGCTCGAGCTGCTGCGCGGCATCGAGCCGCAGCGCCAGTTCGTGCAAACCTCGGAGGCCGACACCCTGGCCCTGTTCTATCCGGACACCAGCCCGAAGACGGCGCTGATGGAGATCGGGCGCTCCGCCTACGCGCGCCAGGGGCTGCCGGTCCTCGAATATGTGACGGCGGCGCTGAGCGCCCGGGGAGAAACGGAGGCGGCCGCCGAGATGAAAGGACTGGCGGATGCCCTGCGCGCGCAGGTGCAGAGGCTGCAGAGCGTGCAACAGGCGATCCTCTTCGCCGAGACGCGCGCGGCGGTGCACGACGGCGAGGGCGCCTCGACCGCCCTCGCCGAGGCCGAAGCGGCCGGACTGATGACAGCGGAGGAATGGGCGCGCGCCGGGCTGGTCCATTTCACCTTGCTGAACTTCGCCGAGGCGGAGCGCTTTCTGAGCCAGTCCGTAGAGCTGAACGATCCGCGCTACCTCTATCAGGGGCTGGCGGCCCGCGGTGCGGCCCGCTTCCGGCTGGGCCGGTTTGAAGAGGCCAAAGCCGACGTCGACGCGGCCAAGAAGGTCAATCCCGACGGCTCGCTGGCCTACCTTCTCTATGCCTCGGCCTTGTTCGACGCCGGCCAGCGCGACGCGGCAATTCGGGAGATCGAGGAGGCGATTGCGGTCGCCCCGGAAGACCTGAGGCTGGCCCAGACGCTGCAGAACTTCCGCAGTGCTCCATCTTCCGCGCCGCATCTTCCGCAACCCGAAGTCCCGGCGGTAGCTCCTTCACCCGGCGAATCGTCGGCGCCCGGCTCACCGCCGGCCGATCCGTCGTCTTCCCCTGCGCCCTCCGGCGGCTGAGCGGAATCCTTTCGGGCCTTCCGGCATCTCAACCGGCCAGAAAGGAGAGATTCCCCATGATCACGATTCGTCCTTCCGAGGAGCGCGGCCGGACCCGGCTGGGCTGGCTCGACAGCCGCCATACCTTTTCCTTCGGCGATTATCACGACGGGCGTCACGTGCACTTCCGCGACCTGCGGGTGATCAACGAGGACTGGGTCGATCCGGCGATGGGTTTCGGGACGCACCCGCACCGGGACATGGAGATCATCACCACGATGCTGGACGGCCGTCTGGCGCATCGCGACAGCCTCGGGAGCGGCTCGACCCTTTCCCCCGGAGAGGTCCAGGTCATGAGCGCCGGGACCGGGATTGCCCACAGCGAGTTCAACGCCTCGCGCAACGAGACCGCGCACCTGATGCAGATCTGGATCCTCCCGGAGCGCCAGGGGATCACGCCGCGCTACGAGCAGAAGGCCTTCCCCGAGAACGAGCGGCGCGGCCGCTTTCAGCCGGTCGCCTCGCCCGACGGGCGTGAGGGCTCGCTCAAGATTCACCAGAACGTGACGCTCCTGATGGGATCTTTCGAGGAAGGGAAGGGAGCTGTTTACTCCCTGGCTCCCAATCGGCATGCCTGGCTGCAGGTGGCCCGCGGCGGTGTGACCGTGAACGGCGTCGCTTTGAAGGAAGGCGACGGCGCCGCCGTCAGCGACGAGCCGTCCATCGACGTCAAAGCGACTGAAGACTCCGAAGTTCTACTGTTCGACCTGCGCTGATCGCTTCCATCATTCCGGCGCCCTTCCCGAAATTCCAGGGGCGGGCGCCGGAATGATTGTTCCCGCCTCTCGGCTTTGGCACCCGCTGAAATCCATGCAAGCCCATCCTTTGACCGGGTTCTGCCTCAGGCGTATCGTGAGGCATCTCTTGTGAGCCCTCACATGGAATGTCCCCGCCGGGACCGGCCTCGCGTCAAGGAGTATGTGGATGGAAACCTGGCGACTCTCCCTCCTTCCCTCCCTGCTTCGCTGGCTCTTTTCTCTGCTCGCGGCCTTCGGGATCATGATGCTCTCGCTGGAAGGCACGACCGCTTTCGCCGCTCCGCCGGAGCGCCACGATCTCAGTCGGCGGTGCTCCCCGATCTCCGTGGAGGAGTGGTGGGACCAGCACCCGGGCGGCCCTTGACCTGAATCGACACCCAGGCGTACTGTGAGCACATCGTAGATTCGCGAAGACCAATGCAAGCTGTCCCGCCGGGACCTCCGATGTGGTCCTCAAGGAGCGTAAGATGGAAACCTGGCGCGTACCTCTCCTCCCCTTTCTGCTGCGTTGGCTGCTCGCGCTTCTTGCTACTTTCGGCATGACCATGCTTGCGCTGGATGGAACGTCCGCGCTGGCAACCCAAACGGGTAGCCCGAATTCCCCGAATGAGCCTCGCCGGATCACGTTCCAGGAGCGCCTCGACGCCCAGCGCGCCATCGAAGAGGTGCTCTGGAAGCACCGTATCTGGCCCAAGGAAAACCCCGGGCCCAAGCCGCCGCTCTCGGCGGTGCTGTCGGAAGCCGCACTCCGCGAGAAGGTCACCGACTCCCTCAAGAAATCGAATGCGCTCGAAAAGTTCTGGAATCGTTCGATCACCGGAGTCCAGCTGCAGGCCGAGATGAACCGGATGGCGAAGCACACCCGCCAGCCCGAGATCCTCCGCGAGATGTTCGCCGCCTTGCACGACGATGCGTTCCTCATTGCCGAATGTCTCGCGCGTCCTGCCGCCGCGGATCGGCTGCTGCGCTCGGCCTTCGCGGGAGACGAGCGCTTTCAGGGCGATTTGCGCGAAAGCATTCAGCGCGACCTCGCCCGATTCCGCTCTCCGGACCTCTGGAAGGAGGCGGGGGGGCGCTACCGCGAGGAGACCTGGAGGCGAGCTCCAGAGCGCATGGCTTCGTCACCCGGGACGCACGAGCTCAGCCCCGGCGACTATGGGAGCCTCCTGACGGAGATCGCGCACCGGGTCGATCCTGAGGCGCGCTCCGGCCCCCGAGCCGGCGACTCCCTGGCCGGAAGCGTCGGCCCGCTTCGGGAAGACGACCGGTCCTTCAGCATCACGACGGTGCTCGAGCAGGATCAGGACTCCATCCGTATCGCCTCCCTCGTGTGGGAGAAAACGCCCTTCGATCGGTGGTGGAAGGAGGCCCGCTCCTCCGTTTCCGTTCAGGTGGCTCTCACCGATTCGACTTTCGTGCCGCTGACCGTCGACTCGGGATCCTGCTCTGACGACAGCTGGCGCTCGGTCGGGGCTTCGCGCCCCGATCCCCGCTATTACCACAGTGCCGTCTGGACCGGAACCGAGATGGTCGTCTGGGGCGGGCGAGTGGTCGGGAACGGCCAGACCAGCAGCGGCGGCCGCTACGATCCCGTGCTGGACCTTTGGACTCCGACGTTCGACGACCGCAACCCGGCGCATGTCCCCTCGGCACGCGAACAGCACAGCGCCGTCTGGACCGGAACTCGCATGATCATCTGGGGAGGGCGCGCCAACGTGGGTCCGTCTCCCACCGGTGGAGGCATCTACGATCCCGCAACCGACTCCTGGGATCTCGACCTTGGAGTCACGCCGTCCGTGCCGTCGAGCTTGTTTTCGGCGGCCACCGTCTGGACAGGTACCGAGATGATTGCCTGGGGCGGCATCGGGCCCGCGGGAAACGTGGTGAGCTCCGGCTGGCGCTTCAATCCTTCAAGTCGCACCTGGGCTGCCACGAGCGTCACCTCCGGAGTTCCCGCGGCGCGCGGTGGCCACTCCGGTGTATGGACGGGCTCCGAGATGATCGTGTGGGGAGGAACAAACACGATGGGGGCCGCTCTCAACACCGGCGGCCGCTACAATCCGGCTTCCGACAGTTGGACTCCCACCTCGCTGGGAGCCGGCGTCCCCGCCGGCCGGAGCTTCCATCGCGCCGTCTGGTCAGGCTCCGAGATGATTGTCTGGGGCGGCATCCAGAACTCCACCGTCCTGAACAGCGGCGCCCGGTACGATCCGCTCTCTAACTCCTGGATCCCGATGACGCCGGGGCCCAACACGCCTGCCGCCCGCCAGGGTCACTCGGCCCTTTGGACCGGCTCGGAAATGATCGTGTGGGGAGGAGCCACGGCAAGCGGCGGGCTCTTCGCCTCCGGCGGCCGCTATAATCCGGCATCCGATTCCTGGACGGCGGTCGGCTCGGGCGGCCTCGTGCCCCGCAGCCTTCACACGGCCGTGTGGACGGGGACCGAGATGATCGTCTGGGGAGGTGGAGCTGCCATGTTCCCCTTCCTCTTCACCGGGAGCCGATACAATCCCTCGACCGACACCTGGATCGCCACCAGCTCGCAGCTTACTCCCGGACCGCGACTCGCGCACACGACGGTTTGGACCGGCACGGAGCTGATCGTCTGGGGTGGCACCGACAATCTCAACGGATCTCTCGATACCGGAGCCCGGCTCGAGCCGGCCACGATGTCCTGGACTCCCCTCCAGGACGAGGGAGCGCCGACGCCTCGAGTTCATCACTCGGCCGTTTGGTCAGGAACCGAAATGATCGTCTGGGGGGGGAATACCTTTCCGTCGCAGTCGGGCGGAAGGTACAACCCCGCATCCGATTCCTGGACTCCGACGAGCGCCGGCGAGAATGTCCCAGCCGGCCGGTCGGAGCACAGCGCAATCTGGAGCGGAACGGAAATGATTGTCTGGGGAGGTGTTTCCTATGCCACGGGCACACCCATCGCCAGCGGGGCTCGATACGACCCCGTCGCCGACGCATGGGCGCCGGTCAGCGAGGTGAATGCCCCCTCGGCCAGAACGAAACACGCCGCCGTCTGGACCGGCTCGGAGATGATCGTCTGGGGAGGCGAGAATTACCCGAGCTACTTCGATTCGGGCGGCAAATACGACCCTTCCTCCGACACGTGGCAATCCATCAGCCCCTCCGGCGCCCCCAGCCCTCGCTCGGTGGCAACCGCTGTCTGGACAGGCGATCGCATGATCGTCTGGGGAGGCTACGGCGGGACTGCAAACCTCGGCTCGGGTGGCCGCTACGATCCGGCCGCCGACTCATGGTCTCCGACCGCGTCCGCTTCGATTGCGCCCCGTTCCGGTCACTCCGCCGTCTGGACGGATCATGAAATGATCGTGATTGGGGGACGCGACGATTCCGGCCACGATGCTCTCGATTTCGGACGTTACAATCCCTCCACCGATTCCTGGAGCACCATCAGCAACGTCTCTCCCGTGCATCTCCCGCGCGCCGGCTCCAAGGCCGTATGGACGGGCGAGGAAATGGTCATCTTCGGAGGAGTTCCGTTCGGCGGTGCCGTCATCGATGGCGGTGCGCGTTATTGCCACACATGCAATCTCCTGCAGCTCTACTACCGGGACACCGACGGAGATCACTTCGGGGATGTGGCGAACTCCGGAAGCTCCTGCGATGCGTCGCCGCCTTCCGGCTTCGTGGTCAACGCGGCCGATTGTTCCGATCTGGATGCCTCGGCATGGTCGGTCCCTGCGGAAGTGCAGGGAGTCACGGCCGAGCCCGGAGTGCCGACGCAAATCACCTGGAGCGAGCAGGGCGCCGACGCCGGCCCGGGAACGAGCTATGAAGTCGTTTCCGGGAGCCTGACTCCCGGAATGAGCTTCCCCTCCTGCTCCTGCGTGCAATCCTCGTCCTCCGCCGTGTACGCGGAGAACCGCCCCACGCCGCTTCCTGGCGCCGGGTTCTGGTATCTGGTCCGTGCCAGCAACACATGCGGCGTGGGGACCTTCGGAACGGGAAGCCTTGGATTCCATCGGGACAACGCCATTCCTGCGTCGCCTTGATCCTGAGGGCGCGTCCCGGTCGACCCGTCGGTGTCCCGAGTCTTTACCAACCCGCTCCCGCCCGATCCGGCCGCGCCGGGCGGCCGGCTCCGCCTTGACAGCCCCGGACAGCTTGGGCTACGGTGCCGCCGGCCCGACCCTCTCTGACCCGCCCAAATCCGGGTCGGCGGGAGGCGGTCCATCCCCCTAACCCCCTGGCGGGACTCGAGTCCCGCCGTTTCTGCTGTGTTGACTACACGCCCATAGGAGAGATCGGCATGCGGAAGCTCGGAATCCTGCTTTTCGTCCTGACGATGTCTTTCGGCGCCACGCTGGCAGGCTCTTTCTACGTCGGAGCCAGCGTCGGTGATACCAGCGTGAAAGTGGACGATTCGGCCGGCGATTTCGACGCGAGCGCCACCAGCTTCAAGGTCTTCGCCGGGTATGACTTCAAGAGGTTCCTGGGAGTGGAGGGAAGCTACCTCGACTTCGGCTCGCCCGACGACTCGGTGGGCGGCACGGACGTCACGATCGATGCTACCGGCTGGGACGCCTTCATCGTGGGCAAGATCCCCATCGGCGACCATTTCGATGTGTTCGGAAAGCTGGGCCTGGTGTTCTGGGACACCGACACCGACATCGAAGGGATCGGGTCGGACAGCGATTCGGGGAACGATACGGTCTGGGGCTTTGGCCTCGACTTCATCTTCGGGAAGCATTTCGGCGTCCGAGGGGAGTACGAGGTCTTCAACATCGAGGACACCGACGACGTCGCCATGCTCTCGGTCGGCGCGTTCTGGAGGTTCGGAGATTAAGCTCCGCGCATCCTGCGCTCGCGCCTTCTGGAAGCTTCCCGACACGGTCCCATCCCGGATCTGATTCATCGCACAAAGGACCCCGCTCGGCCTGGTGATGGGCCGAGCGGGGCTTTCTTTACCCTTCGGTTCCCCTGACCTCCATCCTTCCCACTTGAATTGACGGCCCCCGCCAGACGGGCGTAGTCTGTGGTCAATACTCATCGATCCAGACATAAGGGGGCGAGTCCGCTGGCCCTCGGGCCTGCGGCGTCTCGCAAATGGGGGGGTCCCCAATGGGAAATCAGCCGCATGCTCGATCCTTTATCTGCTGTTCGTCCGTGCTGTTCCTTCTTCTGCTCTGCGTCATGCCCGCCGCCGCCATCGACTGCCCTTCCTGTGACGATTTCAATTTCTGCACGATCGATTCCTGCGACACCGGCACCGGCTTCTGCCGGCACGAGCCGCGAGACTGCAGCGACGGCAATCCTTGCACGACCGACAGCTGCTTCAACGCGTTCAACAACGGGATGGGAAGCTGCAACCATTCCACTGTCGCGGCGGGTACGACTTGCAACGACGGCAATTCCTGCACACAGCAAGACGCCTGTAACGCCGCCGGGCAGTGTCTGGGGAATCAACGACCGCCCAGCTCATCGTGCGACGACGGCAACAGCTGCACCATTTCGGACGCCTGCGACGCTAACGGGGCGTGTGTCGGGACAGCGCTGGGCGCCGGGGCCTCCTGC
>DASTZC010000016.1 GCA_035764505.1 Candidatus Polarisedimenticolia bacterium | reverse complement strand
GGTGAGCATGAGCGGCTGGCGGATGATCAGCTTGAGGCTTTCGCGCTTGAAGTATTCGTCGATGGGTCGATCGTTAACCTGGATGGCGCCGGCTCCCGGTCTCAGGAAAACCCTGGCGGTCGCGTGCTTCCGCCGGCCGGTGCCGTAATACTGGATCGAGGTCACGCCTGAATTCCTCCTGAGCTAAGCGCCGATCTTGATCGGCTCCGGACGCTGGGCCTGGTGCGGGTGCTCCGGCCCCGAATAGACTTTCAGCTTGTGGCGCAGTTTCTTTCCGAGCCGGCTCTTCGGGAGCATGCCGTGGATGGCGAGCTCCACCACCCGGGTCGGCTTCTCGCGCAGGAGCTTGCCCGCGGTCACCTGTTTCAGCCCGCCGGGGTAGCCGGTGTGCCAGCGATATACTTTGCGGTCCAGCTTGCGCCCGGTCAGCTTCACCTTCTCGGCATTCACCACCACGACGAAGTCGCCCGTATCCACCGCGGGAGACCATTGCGGACGGTGCTTGCCCATGATGCGGGTTGCCACGAAGGTGGAGAGCCTTCCCAGGGTCTGGCCTTCAGCGTCGACCACCAGCCAGCGATGCTCGGCAGTCTCTTTCGTGGGAACGTACGTCGCCATCAACTTCCTCCGGGTCCTCCGCGGGGAAGGTCCCGCCTGAAGGCCTGTTCGCAGAAGCGTAACTTTTACAACAACCTCCGTGGCTTGTCAAGGACGAATTTCTCTTCCTGCCAGAAGATGCATGACGGCCTTTTGGGCGTGCAGCCGGTTCTCCGCCTGCTGGAAAATCACCGAGGCCGGCGAGTCGGCGACCCCGTCGGTCACCTCCCAGCCGCGGTGGGCCGGCAGGCAATGGAGGAAGCAGGCCCCCTTCGCGGCCATGCCCATGAGCGCTTCGTTGACCTGGAAGGGGCGGAATACCTTGGCGCGCGCCTCCGTCTCCGCCTCCTGCCCCATGCTGGCCCAGACGTCGGTGTAGATCGCGTTGGCGCCGCGGGCTCCTTCGGCGGGATCGTGGACGATCCGCACGCTCCCTCCGGTCTGCGAGGCGTCCCGGCGGGCCTTCTCCACCACTTCCGGCAGCGGCTCAAAGCCTTCCGGGCAGGCCACCGTCACCGAGGCGCCGCATTTCGAGCCCGCGAACATCAGCGAGTGGCAGACATTGTTGCCGTCCCCCACGTAGCACAGCTTCACGGCCCGGAGATCGCGCAAGACCTCTTTCAGGGTCAGAAAATCCGCCAGCCCCTGGCAGGGGTGGGAATAGTCGCTCAGGGCATTGATGACGGGGATCCGACTGTGCCGGGCCAACTGCACGACCGTATCGTGCCGGAAGGTTCGGGCCATGATGAGGTCCACCATGCGCTCGAGATTGTGCGCCACGTCGGGAACCGATTCACGGCTTCCGAGCGAGATGTCAGAAGGTGCCAGGTAGATGGCGTGCCCGCCCATCTGGGTCATTCCCGCCTCGAAGGTGACCCGGGTGCGCAGCGACGGCTTCTCGAAGATCATCGCCAGGGTCTTGCGCTCGAGCGAGCGGGCGAAGCGATCCGGCTCCGCTTTGATGGTCACCGCCAGGTCCAGGATTTCCTTGAATTCTTCGGGCGAGAGGTCCGCCAGACTCAAGAGGTCCTTGCGCGTCAGCTTCATCGTCGGCTCCGTCGGTTGTTGGCCACGCTGCGGCGGGAATCGGGCACCACGCGGGTCCCGGCCCGGCCGGCCAGCGCCTCCTTCATTCTCTCCACGGACGTGATAAGGACTTCTTTCGCGGTCTTCTCGACGAAGGTCGCCGCGGTCTCTACCTTCGGGCCCATGCTCCCCGGAGGGAACTGCCCCCCCTCGAGGTGCCGCCGCGCCTCCGAAGAAGTTAGACGCTCGATGCGGATCTGATCGGGCCGCCCGAAGTTCAGATAGACCTGGTCGACTCCCGTCAGGAGGACGAACAGCTCCGCGTCCAGTTCGGCCGCCAGCAGGCCGGCGGTGTGGTCCTTGTCGATCACCGCCTCGATTCCCTTGAGCCGGCCCTCGTCGGTGCGGAAGACCGGAATGCCGCCTCCTCCGCCAGTGATGACGACGCGGTCCTGCGCCACGAGTTCCTTCACTGCTCCAAGCCCGAGGATCTTTTGCGGACGCGGGGAGGCCACCACTTTTCGATAGCCCCGGCCGGAGTCCTCCACCATCAGCCAGCCCATCCTCTTCATCAGGTACTCGGCCCGATACCTCGTGTAGAACGGGCCGATCGGCTTGCTGGGCTTGCGGAAGGCCGGATCGGTTCGCTCGACCACGACCGGCGTCACCAGGCAGATCACCTCGCGCCGGACACGGCGTGCGGCGAGCGCATTGATCAGGGAGCGCGCCAGCATGTAGCCGATGCTTCCTTCCGATTGCGCGACGCACACATCCAGGGAGATCGGCGGCACCTTGGTGACCGCTTCTTCGACCTGGATGAGGATGTTGCCGACCTGGGGTCCGTTGCCGTGCACCAATACCAGGGAGTAGCCGCCCTGGATCAGCGGCACCAGACGCGTGGCGAGCCGATCGGAGTTCTCGATCTGCTCGGTCTGCGTCCCTTCCTCCCCGCGGCGGATCAGGGCGTTCCCGCCGAACGCCACTACGGCCAGGCGACGCGCGGGCACCTAGAACCTGGACAGGACGTCGTCCAGATCGGGCTTGCCGATCTCCTGCAGCTCATAGGTGACCCGCAGGGCAGGCTTGCTCATCCGGATGGCGCGGCGCAGGTCGATGGGCGTGGCGATGATCACCAGATCGCAGTCGGCCGCGTCGATGGTCGCCCGCAGGTCGGCCATCTGGGCGTCACCATAGCCGACCGCGGGAAGCAGCACCCCGATCTCCGGGTAGTCCTCGAAAGTCTTGCGGATGCTGCCCACAGCGAAAGGCCTCGGATCGACGAGGCTCGCCGCCCCGAACTTGCGCGCCGCCGCCACCCCGGCCCCGAATTTCATCTCGCCGTGGGTCAGCGTCGGACCGTCCTCCACCACCAGCACGCGCTTGCCGGCAATGGCCGCGGGATCCTCGACCGTCAGAGGGGAGGCGGCCTCGATCACCGTCGCGCGAGGGTTGATTTGCCGGATGCTCTCGCGCACCCTGGCCACGTTCTCGGCGGAGGCCGCGTCGATCTTGTTGATGACGATGCAGCCCGCCCGGTAGAGATTGGTGGTCCCCGGGTGGTAGGAGAGCTCGTGCCCCGGCCGCAGCGGATCGGCGACCACGATCTCGAGATCGGCGCGGTAGAAAGGCAGGTCGTTGTTGCCGCCGTCCCACACCACGACGTCCGCCTCGCGCTCCGCCTGCCGGAGAATCTGCTCGTAGTCGACGCCGGCGTAGATGATCGTGCCACTCTTGAGGTGCGGCTCGTACTCCTCGCGCTCCTCGATGGTGCAGTTCGCGGCGTCCAGGTCCTCCAGGCGCGCGAAGCGCTGCACCCGCTGGCGCTCCAGATCACCGTAGGGCATCGGGTGGCGGACCGCCACCACCTTGCGCCCCTTGGCGGCGAGCTTGCGGCAGACCCGGCGCGTCGTCTGGCTCTTGCCGCTGCCGGTCCGCACGGCGCAGATGGAGACCACGGGGACGCTCGCCTTGAGCATGGTCGCGTCCGCCCCCATGAGGCGGAAATCGGCTCCCGAGGCGAGCGCCAACGACGCCCGCCGCATCACGTACTCGTGGCTCACGTCGGAGTAGGCGAAGATCACCTCGTCCACCTTCAATTCGCGGATTTTCGTCGCCAGCTCCGACTCCGGGAATATCGGAATCCCCTTGGGGTAGAGCCGGCCCGCCAGGGAGGCGGGATAGCTGCGGTTGTCGATGTTGGGAATCTGCGTCGCGGTGAACCCCACGACCTCCACGTCGTCCCGATCCCGGAAAGCGACGTTGAAATTGTGGAAGTCCCTGCCGGCGGCCCCCATGATCAGGACCCTGCGCGCGCTCATGACATCACCTCGAAAGAGTTGGAAGAATCCTGGGAACTACGCCCGCACTCCGCCGAGCACCTGCGCCAGCGCTCCTTCCAGGACCTTGAGGGCCTGGCGCATCTGAGTCTCGGTGACCACCATGGGCGGGATGAAGCGGATCACGTTGCCGTAGGTGCCGCAATTGATCAGAACCAGCCCGTTCTCGCGGCACGCGGCGAGCACCTCCGTCACGGCATCGGGATCGGGCTCCTGGGTCTTCGGGTCCTTCACCAGCTCGATGCCGATCATCAACCCGATGCCCCGGACCTCGCCGATGCGCGGGTTCTCGCGGGCCATGCGCTTCAGCTCGCCGAGCGCGATCTCCCCCTGCGCACGCGCGTTCTCCAGCAGGCGCTCGCGCCGGATGGCGTCGATGGTAGCCACCGCCGCCGCGCAGGAGACCGGGTTGCCTCCGAAGGTCGTTCCGTGCGCCCCGGGCGACCAGCGGCGCATCGTCTCGCGCCGGGCGGCGACCGCGGAGAGGGGGAAGCCGCCCGCGATTCCCTTGGCGATGGCCATGATGTCGGGATCCACGCCGTAGGCCTGCGCCGCGAACCACTGCGCCGTGCGCCCGAAGCCGCTCTGCACCTCGTCGAAGATCAGCATGATGCCGTGCTTGGTGCAGATTTCGCGCAGGTGCACCAGGAACTCCTTCGGGGCCGGGATGTAGCCTCCCTCCCCCTGCACCGGCTCGATCAGAATTGCCGCGACCTCCGAAGGATGGATCTCCTCGCGGAACATCTTCTCGAGGTGCGCCACCGCGTCCTCGGTCACCGTCTCGCGCGTCCGGCGCCAGGGATTGCGGTACGGATTCGGGAAGGGCACCCGGTAGACTTCCGGCAGCAGCGGCCGGTAGTGGGTGCGGTACTTTACGGCCGAAGTGGTCAGCGAGACGCACCCCAGAGTCCGCCCGTGGAATGCCCCGGTGAAGCAGATGATCCCGGGCCTTTCGGTCACGTAGCGCGCCAGCTTGATGGCTCCTTCCACCGCTTCGGCGCCGGCGTTCGAGAAGAAGAAGGTGTCGATCCCGCCGGGGCAGATCTTCCCAAGCTCCTCTCCCAGGCGGACGATGCTCTCGTAGTAGAACACCCCGCCCGTATGGATCACCCGGTCGATCTGCTCCTTGGCGGCCTGCATCACCGCCGGGTGGTTGTGCCCGATGTTGGTGACGGCCGTGCCGCAGGCGAAATCGAGGTATTCCCTCCCCTTCTCGTCGGTGACGACGGCGCCGGAGGCCTTGACCGCCACGATTTCGGTGTCCCATCCCAGGGCCGTGGTGAGAACCTGCTTGCCGCGATCCACGATGCTGCTCATGGCTGCTTCCTTATTAATATGAAGGACCGTTTGCTCGGGCGCCGGGCGGACCGGGACGGCCAGATCGGCCGAAGGGATCCAGGGCCGCCGCACAACACTTTGAAGCCCTTGGGATTGCCAGAAACGACCGGCAGAGGCGGGCGGTTTCCAGCCGCAAAAAAATGGAGCAACCTTGGGTCGATCGCTCCTGCCCGAACCGGCCGTCCCAGGTTTCGGGATAAGGCCTTGCGACCGGCTCAGAGCGCCGCAAGTATACCTAGAACCTTCAACTTGTCAACCCTGCTCTGAATCGAGGCGGAGATCTTTCAGTTTTGCGAGGAGCGTCTTGTAGGACACCTGCAGCAGCTCGGCAGCTCGGCTCTTGTTGCCGGAGGTCAGCCGCAGCGCTTCGCGGATCTTCTCCCTCTCGGCGAGCCCCGCAGCCCTCGAGACCACTTCGGAAAGCGAGCCGTGCAATCCGACCAGCTGCCGTACCTGGTTTTCAGTCTCCACCGGGGACGGGCCGCTGAGGCTCAGGTGCTGCGGATGGATCTCCTCCGCCTCGCACAGGATCACCGCGCGCTCGAGAGCATTCTCCAGCTCGCGCACGTTGCCCGGCCAGGAATAACCCTGCATCAGGCGAAGCGCTTCCGCACCGATACCCGGGGCCCGGCGCTTCTGCTCGACGGCGAAGCGTTCGACGAAATGCCGCGCCAGCAGAGAGATGTCTTCCACCCGATCGCGCAGCGGCGGGATGTGCACCGGGAACACCGAGATTCGGAAGAAAAGGTCCTGGCGGAAACCGCCCTCCGACACCAGCCCTTTGAGATCGCGGTTGGTGGCGGCCACGAGGCGCAGATCCACGCTGCGAGTCTCCACCCCGCCGACCCTTTCGAAGCGCCTCTCCTCCAGGACCCGGAGGACCTTTCCTTGGAGGGCCGGCGACAGGTCACCGATCTCGTCGAGGAAAAGCGTGCCGGTATCGGCCATCTCCATCTTGCCCCGCTTCGCGGACCCGGCCCCCGTGTAGGCCCCCTTCTCGTGGCCGAAGAGTTCGTTCTCCAGCAGCGATTCGGGAATCGCCGCGCAGTTGATGGCGAAAAAAGGCCCCGTCCGCCTCGGGCTCCAGTGGTGCAGGGCGCGCGCGAACAGCTCCTTGCCGGTTCCCGATTCGCCGCTGAGCAGCACCGTCGCCTCGGTGGCCGAGACCTTGCGGAGCTCCTCCAACGATTTGTGCAGCGTGCTCGAATTCCCGAGGATGGTGGGAAACCCCAGCTCCTCCGCAAAGCGCTCGCGCAGGAAGGAGTTCTCGCGCGCCAGCAGGCGATGCTGCAAGGCGCGGTCGAGCAGGGCCAGGAGGTGGTCCTGATCCACCGGCTTCTCCAGGAAATCGTAGGCCCCCTCTTTCATTGCGGAAACCGCGTCCTGGATCGTGCCGTAGGCCGTCATCAGGATCACCGGCGTCGTCGGGTCGCACCGCCGGACGCAGCGCAGCACTTCCAGGCCGTCGGAGCCGGGGAGCTTCAGGTCGGTCAGCACCAGCAGAAAGCGCTCTTCACGCAGCAGGACCGCTGCACGCTCGCCGTCCGGACAGGCTTTGACGCTGTAGCCCTCACGCTCCAGGATTCGGCGCAGGGCGTCGCGCAGCCCTTCCTTGTCCTCGACCAGCAGGATTTTTCCGGGAGCAGCAGGAGCAATCGGTGCGGAAGCCTGCCGCGGGGTGGCCAGGCTCATTCAGGATTTGCTGCCAGGAAAGAGGCCAGCTCCTTCCGGGCGGTCTCGAGCTGGCTGTTGGTGTTGCGGATCTCCTCGTCGTTCTTCGCCAGACGCTCCTCGCCGGATAGTCCCGCATCGCCGTCGGACTCCCCGGACGGATCCACGGGGCGCGGCACGAGGGGGTTCTGTATGGAGAGCCGCTTCTGCTCGAGGAATCTCAGCTTCCCTTCCAGATCCGCGACCCTCTTCTGGAGCTCGGCCGATCTCGTCTGCCGCCAACGATCCTTTTCCGCCTTGTCCTTGAAGGCCTTCAGCGGGTCGCTGGAGGGAGCGGGAGGAGCGGTCCCCCGACCGGCGGTGGCTTCCCCGCCGGTGTGGTACTTCTCGAGATCCGCGTCCGTGAAGACCAGCGGCTTGGCCTGCTTCTTTGCCGGTGCCGCAGAGGTCCTGGCCGGAGCGGTTTTTTTGGCGGGGTGCGTCTGGGCCGGCCGGGTCTGGGGCGAGTGCTTCTTGGCCGGGCTTTTTTGGGACTGGCTCGTCGATGAGGAGGCCTGCTCGGCAAGCGTTGGGGAAGGCGGCAGCGCCAGGAGGGCTAGAATGGCAAGCCCGGCTCCCAGAGCCGCAGCGCCGGCGCGAGTCCTCATAAAGCGTTCCTTTCAAAAAGATAAGAGCCCGGGGCGGAGAGAGACTCCGGCCCCGGGCTAATCTAGATTCCGGCGCCGCCGGATTCAAGCTACATATCGCTTTCCCAGCTGGTCGCGACGACCCGGGGCAGCTTCAGGGAGGGAGGCGGCCAGCACTTGTCCTTCAGGCAAGTGTCGAACCAGATGTCCGGCGTACCGGCCGGTCCTCCGCCCGCCTCGATGATTCCCTGCTTGGTGATGATGCTGCCGAAGAACGCCCCGTTGCCCTTCGCGTTCCAGTAGCCGCTGTTGTAGATGACTCCCGCCATATGCACGGCGCCGGTGACGTTCGGTCCCCTGGCCAGCCGGGCGGTCGTGCTGGTTCCGGCCCTCGTAAAAGTGGGTTTGGGGTTCGCGGTCGGATCGCCCGTCGGGTAGGTAAGGTCCAGAACCGTCTCGCCGCTCTGCCAGCCGTCGATGCCGTTGGACTCGATCCAGGGCTCGCCGGGAGCATACATCGTCCGGGTCGGCGGGGAGTTCCCCAATCCGCTGCTGGTCAGGGTCCCGGCGTTCATGAAGATGAAGCCGCCCGAGTTCCAGCCGGAGCTGAGGGTCACGGCCGCCGTCAGGTTCTCGAAGACGCCGTCGCCGTCGGAGTCGGTCGGAGGCAGACCGTTGGCGGTGTCGAAGAAGAACAGCCCGGTTTTCCCGGTGGTCGCCGTGGGAATGTCCACCGCCGCTCCGCTGCCGTTCAGGTTGAAATTCCCCCCTCCCGCATACTTGTAGTAGTAGGCGTTCTTGATCCCCGAGATGGCGACCTGGCGCCAGAAGCCGTAATCCAGATCAGGACAGGGAATCGTGGAGAATCCCAGGTTCTGAAACAGGTTGCTGTGATCATCGTCGGTGCAGCTGCCGGAGGCGGGGGTAGGACACGAGTAGGGCCACGGCTGCATGGCCGCGGTGCCCAGGGGCGTGCCGGAGTTGTCCTGGATCTCCTGGCCCGCCCTGGATCCGAACCAGGGATCCTCCAGCGAGGTGTCGTTGGCGTTCAGGAAGGCGGTCAGCTTGGCCCCGGTGATATAAGCATTGGGAAAACCCGCCGCTCCCGAGTCGTCATAGGGAAAGCCACTGTCCATCTTGTTGTTCATGGAGCTGGTGTTGAAGCGGAAGTTCCCCGCCGCGTTGATGAGGCCCCAGTGGACCGCCAGGTCTCCCGAGGTGCTCAGGTAGTTACACGAAGTGAGAGGGCCGAAATCTCCGGGATACGGGACCTCGGCCACCGTGACCTTGGTCATCCGCTGCGCCACCTGGCGCTCCGCCGCGGTGCCCGGGTTGATGAACACTCCCGCGGTCACCTTTACGGTGGCGATGCCGAAGCGGACCATCTGCCCGCCGATGTTGATGAGCGGCGGCGCGTAGACGTCGATCCGGGTGATCCGCGCCCGCTTGTTGGGCGAGGGATAGTTGGAGAACATCGTGTTGTTCATGTCGGCGAGAAAAGCCGCCTGCGCGCCGCCCGCCGCGGCGTCGATCCGCAGGTCGGGTCCCTCGTCCCCGCCGCTGTGGGATTCCTCTCCCATGAAAGCCAGGAAATTGTTGCCGCGGTATGCCTTCTCGAACGGGTCGTCGGTCCCGTCGCGGTAGATCGGCGTCGTGGGATTTCCCGCGACTCCCTGCACCACGGCGGTGCCGGGGTTGCCGTCGTGGTCGTACCAGCGGATCCCGCGGTTCATCTGGGCCACCGTCGGGACTTTGTAGCCGGTGCCGGTCGGATCGTTGAACCAGTTCATGACCGTGCGCGCGCCGGCCTCGGCCACGAAGAGGGCCTGCTGCGCGTTGAGCTCGTTCTCGGCGATCTGGCTCTCGGTCTGGGCCAGCATCAGGTAGGAGATGCCGAGCAGCGTCAGGATCACCATGACCAGCACGCTGATCAGGAGGGCCGATCCGCGCTCGGAGGATCCGGCGCCCCCTGCGGAAGGCGCCGGACGGTGCGACGAAGGAAGCATCCTGGAAGCCATGTTCATTCCCCTACGGGGTTGCCACGATCGACAGGTCCTTCGCGATGACCTGGAAGGTGCAGCTGCCCGTGACGCTGGAGGAGTCGTGGAACGTGAAGCGGATGGTGATCACTTCGCCGCTGGTGCCGCTGCTGTTCACCAGCGAGTTGGTGAAGTCGAGCTTGACGTTCACCGGGCTGGTGGCGTCGTTGAACCGATCGAAGAACAGGGGCAGCGAGAAGGTGCCGGTAGTCGCGGGAGAGATTACCGGTGTGGGCCAGGTGAAGCTCGGCGGGCTGATGAAGCTCGGATACAGGAAGGAGCTCAGCAGCGGGTTGAAGCCCAAGGTGTTGGTCCATGCCACGTCGATTCGATCGATGTACAGGTCTTTCTGGGCGTTGTTGATGATGTCCCAGGTCAGGTCGCTCTTCTTGGTGCCGCCCGCGGTGCCCGTGGTCGGGCTCAGGTTCGGGTTGGCGGGCGAGATCTGGCAGGCCAGGACCGAGCTGACCGTCACCGTCTGCGTGCGGTAGTTGATGCAGCCGTTGCTGTTCTCCACCTCGATGTAGATGGTGTAAGTGCCGGCCGGCGTCGCCGCCGAGTTCCAGTTCGGGAAGACGAAGGGATACGCCGTCGCCGTCTGGTCGTAGTAGGGGGACCCTCCCTGCGGGTTGGGAATGTAAATGCGCGCCCGTACGTAGGTGTCGCCGCCGCCCGACACGGCCAGTGAGATCGGGACCGAGCCGGCGACGTTCGAGCCGCTCGCGGGGGACATGGTCGGGGTGCCGTTGAAGGTGCAGATCAGCGAGGAGGGCGTCGACCAGGCCGAGAGATTCGGACAGGCGTCGGTCGCCCGGACCTTGTAGAAATAGGTGTTGTTCTGGACCTGGAGGTAGCTCTTGTCCGACGACGTCAGGCTGTGGACCAGCGTCAGGGTGCCGCCGGTAACGGGGCTTCCCGGCACCGCGGTGTAGGTCAGCAGCGAAGGATCGGAGCTGATCGTCCCGGCGGCGTAGACCACCTCGTAGCTGGCCACCTGAATCGTCCGGCTCTGGACGTCCTGCACTACCGCCGGCCAGGTGATGGTCACATCGTTCTGCGTCGTGCGGCTGGCATTCACGGTGTAGGGCTGCATCGGCGGGACGTTGGTCTCCGAAGAGCCGGAGATCGCGGGAGAGACCGCTCCCTGGTTGCCGCACAGATCCACCGCCGCCAACTTGTAGTAGTAGGTCTGGCACTGGGCGACGTTCGAGTCGGTGAACTGGGTGTCGGCCGCCGTCATGGTCGTCTCGTCAACGTAGGGGGTTCCTCCCGGCGTGAAGCCGGAGGTGATGCCCCGCCAGGCCCGGTACCCCTTCAGGTCCCGGATCATCGGGGCGTCGGCGTCGACGCAGCCGGTCGGTCCCGAAGTGTTGGTGGTGACGGCGCCGAAATGGACCTGGACTTGCGCGTCGAGCGGCGGATGGGTGGCGCTTCCCCGCTCCGTCGCCCAGCCCGATCCGGGAGCCGAGGGCGTGGTGGTGTCAGTCAAAGCACCGGAGGAGGCCGAGGTGGAGAATGCCCCGACGTTGCTCGAGGAATCCTTTCCCTGGACCTTGAAGTACCAGGTCGACCCCTGGGTGAAATGCGTGGCGTCACGGACGAAAGCATGGGTCGTGTAGCTCGGCACGCCGTTATCCATGTGCGGATACGGACTGTTGACCACGTAAGGCGTCGCCGTGCTCGTGCTGCCGTAGCCGACGTTGTAGCTGGAGACCAGCTCCGAGGCGGGGCGTCCCACGAAGTTCACCAGGACCCCCTGGCAATGTCCGCCGCACAGGGTCGGCGCCGGTGTCACCTGTCCGGGAGGCGTGGTGTCCGAATCCTGCATCCCGGAGCGGCCCATGTTCTCCACCGTGACGTTGGAGGTGAGCTGGAACTTGCGGTAGTGGGCCGTGCTGCTGGTGCTCGCCTCGGCGGGATCGAGATAGCTTTGATCGGGATTGGGGGTCATCCCGACCAGGTCGACGGAGATGCGGCGGATGCGGCTGCGCAGCGCCGCATTGGCGGTTGCCCCGCCGATATCATCGGACGAATCGGTCGGGGTGAAGGTGCCGATCTGCGTGCCGCCGTCGTCGTAGTAGTGGAAGGTCATCGTCCGGATGTTGTCGGCCACCGGCTGCCGGGTGAAGAAAGCGGCGGCCGTCGGGTTCGCGCTCGAGACGTAGTTCGTCAGGTCGTTGTTCAGAGTGACCCGGTACAGCGTGTAGGGCGGGCTGTCCTGCACCAGCGCCACGTTCCCCAGACGGACATCCTCCAGGATGGCGTCGCGCGGTCCTACGCTGATGTTGTTTCCCTGGTAGGTGATGGTGGTGCGGGTCGGATTGTCGATGTCGGCCGTGAACCCCAGGGTGCTGCCGCCGGTCCAGCCGGGCTTGCCCAGGACGTAGGCTACGATCTCATCGTTGCCGGTGCTGACGGTGTTGAACACTCCCTTGATGCTGCTTTCCGGGGCGTCCTTCAGGACGGAGTCCTCGAAGTCGAGATCGGCGCGCAGGACCACGGCCGTGTCGAAGGCCGCCTCGATCTGCTCGTCGGGCCGGGACTTGCTGCCGTCGGGGTTGTAGTTGTAGCCAGCATTGCGCAGGTCCGAGAGCACTCTCTCGAAAGCCGCCCGGGTGTTCTGCTGCTGGTCGGTGAAGTTCTGCCCCGCCTTGAAGGACTTCTGGGCGGCGTTGTAGAGGATGAACGCGACCGCCGCCGCGATGGCGAAGATGGCCGAGGCGACGATCATCTCCACCAGGCTGAAGCCCTGCTCGCTCTTGCCCTTCCCGCGCCGGTACCGTTGCATCGAAGAACCTCCTTGCGGCCCCGGATCACCGGGGCCGTTCATTCGCTAGAAGCGTATCGTCTGCAGCTGGACCGTCCGGAACCGCCCCAGCTCTCTCCACACGATCGACACGCGGACCTGCAAGGCCGAGCCGCTCCCCATGTTCAGCGGGCTGGCGCTCCCCAGCGGCGTCACGAGAATCGTCCCGAAGGCGCCGGGGCCCAGGCGCGAGGTGATTTCCGACTGCCACTGGTTGGCATTGTTGCCGGTCGTGGTGGTATTGACCGTCATGCTCGTGGTCGCCGCCGTGCCGCCGAAATAGGTATAGATATCGGTGTAGGGCAGCTGGTCGATGCGCTCCATGATCGTGTGGGTCAGCGCGGTGGCGCTGGTGGTGCTCTTTCCCTGGTGAACCTGCTTGCCGCCCAGGATGAACAGGGTGGCGATCGATATCAGGACCGTGGCGAGCAAGCCCAGGGCCAGGGTCACTTCGATCAGGCTGAAGCCCGACTCCCGCTTTCGGGGGGCTCCACCGGATGGCTGCGCTGCAAACGTCTGCTTCGGCTTCATCGCGCTGTCTCCTCAGGGCACAACGGTGCTGAAGGTGCTGGTGACGCGCCCCACCGTATTCAGGTCCAACGTCCAGCGGTCGGCCCGGCCGGCGGCCACGATCCCTTGCACGGCGACCGTGGCGGCGCCCGTGGCGACCGTGCCGTTGGTGGCGAAGGTGATAGTCGCCGGGCTTGCCGTCACGAAATCGACGCCGTTCGGGAGCTCCCAGGTCCGTGTCCTCCCCTTGGCGTCCGTCCAGGCGTAGTTGCGGTTCGCGGTGTTGACCACCAGGCTGCTGGCGGCGCGCGTGCTCACCGCCACCTGCCGGACGGCCCGCAGGGCGATCGTCAGCTCCTGGGCCGAAGAGCGCACCTTGTAGGCACGGTACGCCTGGGTGAAGGCGGGACCGGCAAAGGTGATGAAAATCCCCATGATCGCCAGGACCAGGAGCATCTCGACGATGGAGAAGCCGTCTTGGTTCCGCTTGCTCGCGGAGAATTGAATCGGTCGTCGCGCTGGTCTCATTCTCCTGCTCCTTTGAAACATCGCCTGAGCCACGCCAAGGAGAACAGCAAGGGGGGTGCCACGCCTCGGCGGGAATCTGACGATTCCCCAGGTGGCGGAAAACAGAGGGGTTGGGGATGACCCTCGCGCCGGGGCTGCTGGCAGAGGAGCTTTGAAAGGATGGAGGGTGTTACAAAAGGTGCCGGGTGCCGCCCGCCTTTTCCCAGGTGGACGCCGATTCCGGGATTTCTCCCTCGCCCGCCGCGGCAACGGGAGAACCTGCGAGCGGGAGGCGAATCGTGAAACAGGCTCCCTTCCCCGGCTGGCTGGCCACCTCGATGCTGCCATCATGGCTCACGATCGCCTTCTGCACGAGCGGCAGGCCAAGCCCGGTGCCTTCAGGGCGGGTCGTGAAGAAGGGAGTGAAAATCCTCGGGAGGATCTCGGGAGGAATGCCCATGCCGTTGTCGGAGACTTCGATCCGCAGGGTCTTCCCCTCCTCCACCGAGCCGGTCACTTCGATCTCCAGCGGGCGGCCGTTGCATGCCTGGACGGCATTCAGCAGGAGATTCTGGAAGGCCCTGCGAAGCTGCGTCTCGTCTCCCACCAGGCAGGGGAACTCCCCCTGGACTTTGAAACGGATTGCGCCCGCGCCGGCAGAGCTCGAGAGCTCGCGGCCCAATGACTCGAGCAGGGTGCGGAGGTCCAGCTCCCCCATTTGCAGACGGGCGGGGCGGGCGAACTGCAGGAACTCTTCCACGACTTTCCTAGATCCTTCCACCTCCCGCAGGATGCGGCGGGATAGATCGACCGTCTCCTCCCCTTCCGATCGCTCCAGCAGCCGGGCGTAGCCCTGCAAGGTGGCCAGGGAGTTTCGGAACTCGTGGGCGATCCCGGCCGAGAGCTCTCCCAGGTGCGACAGGTTCTCCTTGAGCGCGACGCGATCGCGGAGCTGGCGAATCTCGGTGAGATCGGAAAGCAGGCAGACGAGACCCCCGCCGCCGGCCGGTCCACCCATCGGGGAGACGCCAATCCCCAGATGGATCTCGCGGCCGTCGGAGCGCTGGAACGGCACCATCTCGCGGCTGCGCGGCGCCTGATCCCGAAGCGCCTCCGACAGGAGGCGCCCCAGCGGCGTGAAGCGATCGAAGAGGCTCGCGAGCTCCCTGCCGGCAATCTCGGCGCGCCCGACGCCGAGAATCTGCAGCGCCGCCGGATTGGCCAGACGCAGGATCCCCTGCGCGTCGAAGGCCAGCATGCCGGAGGTCAATCCGGCGGCCAGGCTCTCCGCCGGCAGCCCCGCGGCGGACCCTCCGGAGGCCTCGCCCCGCAGGCGAATCAGCTCGTCTTCCTGCGCCTTCAGCTTCTCGGTCACGGTCTGGAAAGTCGCGAACAGCTCGTCGGGCTCCCCCGCCGCCGCTTGCACGCCGCCCGCCGCCGCGGCGGCGGTGCTCATCAGCTTCCGGTAGGGAGCCAGAAGCCAGCGCGCGAACAGCAGAACCAGCAGCACCACGCAGCAGACGCCCGCTGCCTGCACCGCCGCCAGGACCCTCAGGCTGCGCTGCAGGCGAGCCAGCTCTCCGGCATGCTCTTCGATCTTGAGGATGGCTCCCGGCTTCCCGGACGAGCCAATCAGGGGAAGGAAGCCGGAAATCGTCGCATAGGCGACTCCCTCCTCGTCCCGCAGGGAAGCGACGACCGCCTGTCCCGCCTCGAGGTCGCTCCGACGCGCCGGCTCGAGAGACGCATACTCGCCGTCGGGGAGCCCGCTGCGGCCGATGTAAGAGGAGACCTCGATGCGCCCTGAAGGACTCAGGATTTCGATGCCTGCCAGATCGTGCTCCCGCGCGATCCGCGCGAGCTGTGCCTGCGTGACCCCGCCCGGCGCGCCGGCGGAAAAACCGTCGCCCGACGCTGCGGCGCTCAGCTGCAATCGGGCGACGGCCGACTCAGCCTCCAGCAGGACCCGCTCGCCTGTCTCCTCCAGCACCGCATTGCGGCCGGTCATCAGCAGCCGGAAGTTGACCGTGATGGCGGCGGACAGAAAGAGGACGAGGAGCACCAGGAAAATCCGGACCCTTCCCTCGTAGGTGGACAATCCACGGAGCATCGCCTCACTCCTCGGGGGGAAGCCACCCCGCATACCACGCCAGCAGCGCGGGACCGGCAAGCAGCGACAGAAACGCCCCGATCGCCAGGAACGTACCGAAGGGCAGGGCGTGCTTCATGCCGTAGCGCCGCACCGCCATGCCTCCCAGACCCCACGCCGATCCGAGCACCGAGCCGGCGAACAGCGTCAGGAGGACCAGCTTCCATCCGAGGAAGCCGCCCACCATCGCGAGCATCTTGACGTCTCCCATGCCCATCCCCTCGACCCGCTCGTCGGGAGGCTTGCGCAGCTGGGAAAGGCGATAGGCCAGGACCACCAGGTAAGGCATCGCGGCTCCCAGCACCACGCCGGCCGCCCAGCTTCCCCAGCTCAGGCGCTCCACCACGGGACTCCAGGGGTGCAGGCGTCCCAGGAGAGGGACCAGTGCCGACACCGCAATCCCCGGCAGCGTGATCTTGTCGGGAAGAATCTGGTGCTCGGCGTCAATGAAGGCCAGAGCAATGAGCGCCCAGGCGAAGGGAAGATAGATGGCCAGCGTAACGGTCGGCCCCAGCCGAACGAAGAGCAGCAACGTGCAGGCGGCGGTGAGGGCCTCCACCAGGAAATAACGGGGGGAAATCGGGGCGCTGCAGCGGCGGCAGCGGCCTCGCAGGAGAAGGAACGACAGGATCGGGACGTTGTCCAGGGGATGGATGCGGGATCCGCAGCTCGGGCAGGCCGACGGGGGGAACACAACCGACTCGCGTCGCGGGAGGCGATGGATGACCACGTTGAGGAAGCTGCCGATCACCGCTCCCAGCGCCAGGACGAAGGCCTGGATGAGAAGGGACATGCTCACCTCTGCAGGAGCCGGCGGGAAGCGGAGGCCGCCCGGCCGGTGGTCCGGTCCAGCAGATAAGGCTGATCGTTGGGATCCGTGGGAACCCCGGCGATCAGCCGCCCCCGCACCAGATCCTCCAGCGACCGCGCCGGACGGCCGTTGGCGGCGGCATAGCGATCCAGCAGATGGTCGAGGTCCTCCAGCTGCACGTCGATAGCGAGATCGTGGACGTGCAGCCAGGCGATGCGGCGCACGTAGTCGGAATCGGCGCTCTCCAGGATTTCCGTCCAATAGCGCAGCGAGCTTCTCTTGTCCCCGAGGCGGTTGTACATCTCGGCGTAAAGGCGGCGCACGGCCGCCGGCGCACCCGGGATCTGCAGGGCCTGCTCGAAGCGATCGCGCGCGCAGCCGTAATCGGCCAGCTTCTGGTAGCAGAGGAATCCCGCCTGGAACGGAAGGATCCACTCACCCGGGTTCTTGGCCGTCCCGTCGGAGAGGAGCTTCAGCGCGAGATCGTCGCGGCCCGCTTCCACCGACATGATCATCGAGCCCACCAGGTAGGGGTCCACGAAGCGGGGATCGAGCTCGGCGATCACCCGCCGGTAGATTTGATCGAGATAATCGTAGCGGTCCTGGATCTGGTAGTTCGAGTAGTACTGGATCGACCAGATGTAGATCAGATCGGCGGCCACTTCCGGATAGCCGAAAGTCATCGCCTTCAGATAGCGGCCGCTGGGGAGATAGAGAAGATGATATCCGGGAGCGCGCTCGGAGCGCAGCGTCTCGACGCGCCAGGCGGCGCTCGCCGCCAGGGCCCCGAGCGCGGTAATCCCCAGGATCCGCACGACCCTCATCTAGTTGAAGTCCCGGCGGTCGAGAATCCAGCAGGCTGCCGCGAGGACGGCGCCTCCATAGCCCAGGAGATAAGCCAGCGCCAGCAGCGGCAGGGAAAGCGGAATCGGCGCGCCGTGCACCACGTCCCCCTTGATATTGAAGATCTCCAGATTCGGGAGCGCCAGGAAGAGGATGCGGCACAGCACCTTGCCGGACGGCGCCGCCAGCCGCGCGCTCAGCAGGTCGAGGCTCCAGGTGAGGTGCCCCACGAGATAAAGCGACAGGCTGAACAGCGTGCTGAGGATCGGAGTGGAGAAGGCGGAGAACAGAGTGGCGAATGCGGTCACCAGAAGGAGCTCCATGTAGATCAGGACGATCGCGAGCAGAAGGCGCGGGTCGGCGAACCCCTTGAGCAGCAGGAGCAGGTAGAAGAAAGCGGTCATGATCGCGGTGTTGACCCCCAGGGTCAGCGCCAGGCCGCAAAACTTGCCGAGCAGGAATTCGTGGCGATGGATCGGCTTGGAGACGATGGTGTAGATGGTGCGACGCTCAATCTCCTTACTTACCAGGGAGACGCCGATGAAGACGGCCGTGAGCACACCGAACAGGGAGATCGATGCCAGCCCCAGATCCTTGATGATCTTCTCCTCGCCTCCCACCGTCAGCAGGCTCAGCAGCTGCGCCGAGACCATCAGGAGGAGGGCGAAGACCAGCAGCAGGTAGAGGATGCGATCGCGGATCGCCTCGCGAAAGGTGTTCAGCGCGATCACGCCGATGCGCCTCATCGGCCAATCTCCCGCAGAAACAGATCTTCCAGACGCTCCCGCTGCGGCAGGACCGAGTGCAGGCTCCCCCCCCGCTGCAGCAAGGCGCCGACCAGAGCGCGCATGGCGCCCTCGTCGCGGGCGGTGACCAGGAACTTGGCGCCATCGCGCGACACGATGCGCTCCAGCCCCGGCAGCCCTTCGGCGGCCACGCCTTCGAAGGCAATCTCCCAATGCTTCACATCCGAGGCGATCAGGTCGGGGATCTTGCCCACCGCCTTGAGCTCCCCCTTGCTCAGGATCCCGACCCGGTCGCACAGCAGCTCGGTGTCGGAGAGGATGTGCGTCGAGAAGAACACCGTCTTGCCGGAGCGCTTGAGGGAGAGAATGATGTCCCGCACCTCCCGGCGGCCCACTGGATCCAGCCCCGACATCGGCTCGTCCAGGATCACCAGATCGGGCTCGTTGATGAGCGCCTGCGCCAGCCCCAGCCGCTGCAGCATCCCCTTCGAGAACTTGCGCAGCTGGCGATCGCGGCGGTTGGTGAGACCCACCAGCTCGAGCAGCTCGTCCACCTTGCGCCGGCGCGCCTCGGCGGGGAGCGCGAAGAGCCGGGCGTAGAAATCGAGGAACTCCCCAGCGGTCAGGTAATCGTAGAAATAAGGGTTCTCGGGAAGGAAGCCGACGCGGCGCTTCACCGCCACGGTCCGGTGCGGCTGGCCGAACAGGCGGATGCTCCCGGCGTCGGGCCGCACCAGATCCATAATCAGCTTGATGGTCGTGGTCTTGCCGGCGCCGTTCGGGCCGATGAAGCCGAACAGCTCGCCCGGCTCGACGCTGAAGCTCAGGTCCCGCAGAATCCAGTACTTCCTGGGCGAGAAATTGGCGCGATAGCTGCGGGCCACGTGCGCGACCTCGAGGACCGCCTCGCGGCTCATCGCCCCCTCCGTCCGGCCGCGGCTTCTTCAGACCTGGCGCGACAGCAAGCTTTCATAGATCGCCTCCTGACGCTCGACCATCGCGTCGATGTCGAACTCCTCGACCTGCAACCTGCCCCGCTCCCCCATCCGCCGGGCCTCCGCGGGATGGGTCAGCAGGTATTCGATCTTCTCCGCCATGGCCTGCACGTCGTGCGGATCGACCAGGAAGCCGGTCTCTCCGTCGCGCACCGCTTCCGGCGTTCCGTCCACCCGGGTGGCCACCACCGGAAGGCCCGCGGCCATGGCCTCGGGAACGACCCGCGGCAGCCCTTCCCAGAGTGAGGTCAGCACCAGCAGGCTCAGCTCGGAAAGGAGAGCCGGGATATCGCGCCTCCACCCGAGCAGGTGCAGCCGCCCGGACAGGCCCGCCGCGCGCGCCGCCTCCTCGACCGCCCCGCGCTGCTCGCCGTCTCCGGCCAGGAGGAAGTGCGCCGTGGGCACGCGGCTCGCCACGCGCTGCGCGGCCCGCACGAAATCCAGCGGCGCCTTCTGGGGCTTCAGGCAGGCGATCATCCCGACCAGCGGTGCTTCGGCCGCGATCGACAGGTCGCGGCGCAGGGCGCCATCGGGGACGGCGCGGCGGAAAGCGGCGAGACGGATGCCGCTGCGCACCAGCGTAGAGCGCTCCGGCGTCAGGATCCCCTGGCTCACGCCGGCGTCGAGGCTGGCCTGGGAAACCGCCAGGAAGCGCGTCGTCACCGCCGAGGTGCCCGCCTCCAGGGCCCGGTAGAAGCCCCGTTGCAGGAGCGGCATCTCCGGGTGGAACCCGAAGCCGTGGATCGAATGGATCACCGTGCCGACGCCCGCCAGATAGGCGGCCCACCGCCCCAGGACTCCCGCTTTCGAGGAGTGGGTGTGCACCACGTCGGGCTGCAGGCGCAGCAGCAGCGCGGTGAGGCGCCCCAGGGCTTTCAGATCGGAGGCGGGATCCACCTCGCGCACCAGCTCGGGAAGGAGATGGACCTCGACGTCGGGCAGGGCGAGCGCTTCTGCGTCCAGCAGCCCGCCCTTGCCGGCGACGAGCGAGACGCGGTAGCGGCTCCGATCCAGGTGCCCCACCGTGTACAGCGTGTTCTGCTGCGCGCCTCCCAGCTCCAGCAGCGTGACGATGTGGCAGACATGCACGCGTCCCGGCATCCTCGATCTCATCGGCTTCCTCCGGCGGCGCGCCGCCCTTCGTCCTGCACCCGCAGCGCCGCTTCGCGCCCCTGCTTCATCGCCGATTCCATCGAGCCGTATTCCCACGCACCGAAGCGGCCGGTGGAGATCACGCCGTAGCGCTCCAGGATCCGGTGGATGGCGGGCAGGGCATCTTTGCGGAAGTGGTCGTAGACGACATAGGCGGGATCGAGCGTGAGCATCTCGCGCGCCACGATCCGGTCGCCGGAGCGCAGGATGCCGGCACGCCGCAGCCCTTCGAGGCATTCTTCCTCCAGACGCGGAGCATCCAGCGTCTCGTTCCGCCGCTGCGCCACCTCGATGTAGAGGGACGAGCAGCCCCTGGGCGCGACTCCTTCGGAGTAGTTGGTCGGCGAGCCCACCCGGTAGAAGGGGAAGGAGGCATCCGGGAAGTAGACCCAGTGCCCCGGAAGCACCCCGGCGCGATCGATTCCCAGATTGAGGTTCACCACCTTGACGGCGCGCAGCCGGCCGCGCGCTTTCTTCAGAGACGGCTCCGGAAGCGGATCCAGCATTCCCAGCAGCGCGTCCAGCGGCATCGTGCTGATCAGCTTCTCGTAGGCGATCCTCTCCCCGGAGACCAGGTGCGCGCACCGTCCGGCGAGATCGATGCTGCGCACCGCCGATCCGAGACGCAGCCCGCCGCAGCGCTGCGCCAGGGCGTTCGGAATGGCGGCGATGCCGCCCCGGCGCGGATAGAGGAACTGCGGGTTGTACCCGAGCCCCTTCACCTCGATTCCCAGGGCGCCGCGCACGACCTCGTCGAGGGTCGGCGTCGGGATCGACCAGGAAACCCAGCCGCATTCCATCTCGCGCAGGTCGACGCGATAGAGCTTCTCGTTGTAAGGAAACATGAAATGGCGCGCGATCCCTTCGCCGAAGGTGGCCAGGGCCCAGGCGCGGAAATCGGCCGGGCTGGCATCGCCCCCCGCCTGCCGGCGCATGAGGGCCTCGACGAAGCCGACGACGCATTCCCGGATCACCTCGGGCGGCAGGCCGTAGGTGTTGGCCTGGAAGGGATAGCCGGTGTAGACGCCATGCGAGTAGATGAGCGACTTGCGCTCCACCGCGGCGAATGATTTTGGCAGCAGATCCAGCAGCCACTCCCGGGTCTCGCGATCGCGCAGGTGCAGCAGGTGCCCGGTGCAGTCGAAGGTGAAGCCGTCCACCTGGCGCGAGCGGCACAATCCTCCGGCTTCGTCCTCCTTCTCGAGGACCAGCGTCTCGTCTTCGCGCTCGCGCAGGGCGCAGGCGGCGGAGAGTCCCGCCAGCCCCGCACCCAGAATCAGGTTCCTGACGCTTTGCACCCTTCCCCTCCTACAGCGTCATGTCGATCTTTTTCAGGGTGAAGCCCAACGCCAGCCCTCCGAGCAGGGTACCGGCCAAGAGCAGCGCCGCGCCGCGCGCGTCCACCAGCATCATGGCGAGGCCGACGGCGCCGAGCAGCGCGGTGGCCGCGTAGCTGACCACCACCGTCTGCCGGACGCTCAGGCGCCACTTGCGCAGCCGCAGGGCAAAGTGGTCCGGAGAGCCGCGCATGATCGGGATGCCGCGCCGCCACCGGATGAACATCACCAGCAGCATGTCGAAGATCGGCACCCCCAGGATGACGACGGGCGACACCGCGGCGACCAGGTTTTTGGAGGTGTAGCTGTTGTTCATGGCGAGCGCGCCGAGCATGAGACCCAGGAAGAGGCTGCCGGTGTCGCCGAGGTAGATGCGCGCCGGCTCGAAGTTGTAGCGCAGGAAGCCGGCCAGGCTCCCGGCCAGGGCCGCGAGCAGCAGCGCCACCACCATCCGGCCGCTGCCGGCAGCCACGGCGGAGAGGAGGAGCGAGGCGATCAGGGCCACGCCGGCGCTCAGACCGTCCATGATGTCGATGAGGTTGAAGGCATTGGTGATGGCGAGCAGCCACAGGAAGGAGAGGACCAGACAGACCCCCGGCGGCAGGAAGGAGAGCTTAATCGTCACCGACGCCTTCATCAGGGTGAGCACCGCGACGATCTGTCCCGCCAGCTTCACCGAAGGACCCAGAGCGCCGAGGTCGTCGATGAGCCCCAGGATCACGACGATCGATCCGGCCAGGAGGATTCCCAGGACCTGCCTCTCGAACTCGGCGGTCAGCGCGAGCGAGAGGAGAAAGGCGAGGTAGACGGCGATCCCGCCCAGGTAAGGCACCGGAGAGCGGTGGTTCTTCAGCTTGCCGTCGGGACGATCGACGATGCCGAAGCGCAGCGCCGCCTGCCGCAGGACCGGCGTCAGGTAATGGGCGAAGCCGGCAGCCAGGATGAAGGTGACGAGAATGCGGGTCACGCCGCCTGCCTCCCTTTCTCCCGCAGCACGGCCCGATACACCTCGGCCCAGGAACGAACCATCTTCTCCAAAGGAAAGCTCTCGGCGGCGCGGGCCATCCCAAGTGCGCCATAGGAACGACGCCGATCGGGATCGGCGAGGAGCGTCAGGATCGCCTCCGCCAGAGCGCCGGAATCTCCCGGCGGCACCAGATCGCCCGTGACCCCTTCCGAGATCACCTCGGGCAGCCCCCCGGTCCTCGAGGCGATCACCGGCAGCCCGGCCGCCATCGCCTCGAGCGCCGCGAGCCCGAATCCTTCGAGCCGCGAAGGCTGGACATAGAGATCGATCGCCTGGAGAAAATCTGGGATTTCCTGCCGCTCCCCGAGAAAGCGGAAGCGGGAGCCGAGGCCCGCCGCCTCCGCCGCGGCGCGCAGGGCAACCTCGGCCGGGCCGCTCCCCGCCACCAGGCAGATCGCGTCGGCGCGCCGCGCCGCGACGATCTGGAACGCGGCGAGGAGAACCGCGTATCCCTTGACCGGCTCGTCCAGCCTGCCGGCGCTGCCGACCACCCGATCCTCAGGGCCCAATCCGAGGGCCCGGCGCGCCGCCTCCCGCGCCTGCGGCTTCCGGAAGCGCGCCGCGGCGACGCCATTGGGGATGGCGACGAGACGGTCTTCCGGCAGGTCGAGGCGATCTCGCGCATGGATCCGGACCGCTTCGGAGCAGAGAATGACACGGTCCGCGAGACCGATGGTGTGCCGCTCGAGCCAGCGGTGCGAGGCGGTCGGCCAGGCGTCGATGCCATGGTGGGAATTGACGATTGCGGGCACCCCGGCCAGGCGTCCCGCCGTGCGGGCCGCGAGGTTCGCCCAGAAGAGGTGCGAATGGATCAAGTCGAAGCCTTCCGCGTTCAGCTCGCGCGCCAGCCGCGCCGGCGGGACCCAGCGGGCGATCTCCGCCGGTGCGGAGCGCTCCCCGGATGCGGGTGCGCACAGGTCCTTGAGGGTCCACAGCGAAACGTCGAAGCCCTCCTGACGCAGCGGCTCGATGGCGTCGCGGATCAGCGACTCGGCCCCGCCCGTGCCCATGCCGACCGCCAGCATCAGCACCTTCTCCCCTCCCCCGCCCATCATGCCGCCTCCCGCGCCACGTCTTCGAAGACCTGGCGCAGACGGACGGCCGATCTCTCCCAGCTGAATTCGCGCGCCCGCCGCGCCGCCGCCTCGAGGCGCTTGCCGCGCTCCGGGGTGTCGCGGATCGACTCCGCGATGGCGGCGGCCACCGCGGCGGCATCGCCCGGAGCGGAGCACAGCGCGCCCGCACCGCAGACCTCGCGGAAAACCGGCAGGTCGGAGACCAGCACCGGGGTCCGGCAGGCCATCGCCTCGAGTGCCGGAATTCCGAAGCCTTCGTAGCTCGACATCAGGACGAACAGGTCCGCGCCGGCATACAGCGCCGGCAGGTCCTCCGCCGGAACGTAGCCGGGAACCAGGATGTCGCGGCGGTGCGGACTGCGGGCGATCCTTCCCAGGACGGCGCCCGACTCGCGTCCGCCTTTGCCGGCCAGCAGGAGCTGGATTCTCTCCGGCGTCTGGGAGCGGAAGCGGTCGTAGGCGCTCACCAGCGCGGTCAGGTTCTTGCGTGGATGGAATGAGCCCACGGTGAGCAGGTACCGCCCCTCCAGCCGGTACCGCCCGGCGACGCGCCGGCGCTCCTGGGGGGAAACGGCCTGATGGAAGATCTCCGGCACGCCGGGAGGCACGACCACGGTCTTGCGGCGTGCTTCCGCGAACAGCGCGGCCAGATCATTGGCGCTGGCGTCCGAGACGGTCACCACCCGGTGGGCGCGGCGCACCGCCAGGGCGGTCCAGCGTTTCTGTCGCAGCCTCTCCATCGCGGTGTAGCTTTCCGGCACGTGATGCCAGGAGAGATCGTGGATGGTGGCCACGATGCGCAGAGAGCCCAGCGGCGGGAAGGCGGTGACCGGAGAGTAGAAGAGATCGAGTCGCTCCCGGCGAAGCGCGCCGTTGAGGGCCCAGAGCCACGACGGTCCGACGGCCTCGACGCTGCGCCACCGCCCCGGCGGAAGATTCGGCCGGACCCCGGCGCCGTGGAACAGGACGATTTCATCGTTGTCCAGGCGCACGAGCTGCTGGAGCAGCTCCTGGAAATAGGTCTCCACGCCGGTCCGCTCCTGCACCAGGAAGCGCGCGTCCATCCCGATCCTCATCGCGCCACCCGCCGCGCGCCGTGCACCGCCTCGGACAATTCCAGGAATGCGGCCAGGCGGGCGAAGCGCGCGCTCCAGTCGTGCTGCGCGGCGAAGGCGATCGAGCCCGCCGGATCGGGATCCTGCAGCGCTCCTTCGATCGCCGCGAACCATTCCTCGTCGCTGGAGGCGAGGCGCGCCGGCGAGCCGATGCGCCGGATCTCGTCGAGATCGGCGGCAACGACGGGCAGGCCCGCAGCGCAGTACTCGTACAGCTTGACCGGATGGATGGCGCGGGTGAGCCTCGAATCCACGAAAGGGATGAGCCCGACGTCGCAGCGGCGCAGCAGCGCGGGGACCTCCTCGGGAGGAACCGCTCCGAGCAGGCGCACGTTCTCCCGCTGAGCCCAGGGCGCCGTGCCGCGCAAGGGGCCGGCGAGGAGGATCTCGGCACCGGGGAAGCGGCGGGCGATCCGATCGATGCGGGCACCGTCGAACCAGCTGTCCAGGGCGCCGACGTAAACCAGGCGCGGCCGCCGATCGGCTTTATCGCCCCGCTCCTCACCCGCCGGCGGGCGGAATCGCGCCAGGTCCACGCCGTTCGGAAGGAGGAGGACGCGCCGGCAGAAGCGCGCCGCGCGCTCCGCCAGCGTGGCGGCCGTCGCCACGACGCAATCGACGCGCCCCATCATCTCTTCCTCCAGCGACCGATAGCTCGAAGGAGTGTCGGGAAAGGCCGCCGTGTCATCGGACAGGCGATAGACACTGGTGGCGTGCGGCACCTGCTCCAGCAGGGGGAGGAACGGGCTGCCGGTGGCGAGCCAGAGGAGATCGACCCGCTCGAAGCCGTGACGGCGGAGATGCCGGAGGAAAGGGGGAACGGCGAGACCGAGGGCATGGCGGTGGAACCAGCCGCCTCGCAGGATCGGATAGGAGCGATAAGGAATCCCAGACAACGGCGCCCAGGCATGCAGGCGTCCCGCTCCCACCGTGATTTCCTCGCCTCCCGTCGCCCAGGCTCGGCGCCGCCGTCGCGTCTCCTCGCTGCCTCCGGCCAGGTTCCAGGGAGCCAGCGGGCCGTTGATCCAGGCCACCTCCCAGCCGCGCGCCAGGAAACCCTCGGCCATCGCGCGACCCCCGACCCGGATCGGGCTTCCCCAGGAGTGATGCTCCCACATCAGCACCTTGCCGCTCATTCCTTGTGCTCCAGCAAGGCCTGGGCCCGCAGCGTCCAGGTGGTGGCAGCTTCGATCTCGGCCCAGGAGATCAACTCCGAGGGCTTGCCTTCCAGCGCCGCCTTGAGCGCCTGGATCTCGCCGGTGATTCCCTTGTCCTGCCGCGCACCGATGCGTCGCGTCCTGCCGGGGCCATGGATGGCGAGCTCGCGGAAATCCTCGAGGACAAGCGAGGTTCCGGCGCAGTGAACTTCGACCCGCTCCTTACCCAGCTCGGCGCCTCCCTGGCTGGTGTAAGACAGAGACCCGAGGCTGCCGTCGGCGAGGCGGAGGAGGACCAGGAAGTTGTCGGGGACCTGCAGGCGGCTGTCGGCGATTCCCTCGATCCGCACGGCCTCGATCGGTGATCCCGCCAGAAAGGGAATCAGATCGAAGAAGTGGCACCCTTCCCCGACCAGCCTGCCGCCTCCCTGCTCCGGATCCTGGGTCCAGTGCTCCTTCTCGAGCCATCCCGCATTGACGCGAATCTGCACGATGCGTGGACCGGGAAGCAGGGCCAGGGCCTCTTTCATCTTGCGCGCCAGCGGTGCGTAGCGGCGGTTGAAGCCGACCGCCAGGACGCCCCCCTGCTCGCGCGCCGCGCGGATCCGCTCCAGCTCCTCGAAAGTCAGGCACAAAGGCTTTTCCACGAATACCGACTTGCCCGATCGCAGACAGCGCTCCACCTGGCTGCCGTGCAGGTGATGCCGCGTCCCGATGATGGCCAGATCCACCGAAGGGTCGGCGAGCGCTTCGTCCAGGTCGGTGGAAGCGATGCGGGCGGAGAAGCGCTCCGCCGCCGATCGCGCGCCGGCGCCGGTCCCCGCGACCACCGTCTCGATTGCCGCCACCTGCTGCGAGAGGAAGGCCGGGAGGAAGACTTCCTTCATGAAAGTGCCCGGTCCGATCACGACGGCCCGGCGCGCCGACCCCGGAGCTCTGCTCGACAGCAGGCGCACGCTGCGCGCGCCGCGCTCCGGCTCGGGAGCCCTCGGAAAAGACAGGAGGACCGCCGGCTTCCTGCCTCCTTCGCGGAGCAGGAGATAGGCTTCCTCCGCCTGCTCGACCGGGACGATGCGCTCGATTAGCGGCTCGACCCGGACGCTGCCTGCGGCCAGGAGATCCAGGAAGGCGGCAAGGTTCCTCCCCTCGGTCCAGCGGACGTAAGCGTAGGGATAATCGCGGCCTTTCTCCTCGTAGCCGGGATCGTAGCGACCCGGCCCGTAGGAGGTCGAGATCCGCAGATCCAGCTCCTTGGCGTACATCAACGAGCGCTCGGCCTTCATGCCGACATCACCCACCACCACGACCCTGCCGCGTTTGCGGCACAGCCGCATCGCCAGCGCCAGCGGCTCGTCGCTCGGGGTGGCGGCGAAGATCAGGGCCGCGTCCGCCCCCTGTCCGCCGGTGCGGTGCAATACCTGCATCACCGGATCGGCCTCCTCGGGAGTTCGCGCTTCCTGGATCCCCAGCGAGCGCGCCAGCGCCACGCGCTCCGGATCGGGGTCGAAAGCAATCACCTCGCACCCGGCGGCGCGGGCGATTTGCGCTCCGAGCAGACCGACCAGCCCCAAACCGACGACCGCCACCGTCTCCCCAAGCCCCGCTTCGCTGCGCCGGAAGCCGTGCAGAGCGATCGAGCCGATCGTTCCGAAGGCAGCCTGCTCGAAGGAGACGCCGGCCGGAATCTTCGCCATCAAATGCTCGGGGACCGAGATCAGCTCCGCATGATGGGCGAACTGCGCGCCGGCGCAGGCGACGCGCGAGCCGGCGGGGAGGGTGATCCCCTCGCCGGCCTGCAGGATGATTCCCGCCGCCGAGTACCCCATCTCGACCAGATCGCTCCCGGCTGCCGGCGCCATGCGGCGCCACAACCCGCGCACCCCTTCCTCGCGCGCCACCTCCACGAGGCGGCGCCAAGGAGCCGGGTGCGCGGCCGCCTTCTCCAGCAGTCCCGAGCGTGCGGCCCCCAGCGCCGCCGCTTCGGTGCCCGAGCTGATGACCGACGCCGCAGTGGCGACCAGCGCCCGGTGTGGCGACGGGGCCGGCGCGGGGACCTCGGCTACCGCCACCTTGCCTTCGCGCAGCACCACCTGTTTCATGCGCCGCCTCCCACGAAAGGCTGCAGGCGATAGCGGATGCGCTGCGGGGCGCTCGCCTCCCACAGAATGCGCACTACGAGCGCCGGGACCCGCACACCGTAAGAGGGAGAATGCTCGTCTTCCTCAATGCGCACGACGGCTGCTTCCGGAGGCCGCATCCAGCGGAAGCTGATTCCAGCCTCCCCTCCCTCTTCGAATGCGATCCATCCCTGGGGCTCGGTGCGGACCTTCCATCCGGGAGGCAGGTGGAAGCCGGCCTCATAACGATGCGCGCCGGCTCCCTCGAAGCGGTCTTCCATCTGCAGCTCGCCGTCGTGGTGACGCAGCAGGATCGAGCGGCGATGCAGGAGCGGGGCGGATAGACGCAGGTAACCCCGATGCTCCGCGGAGAGATAGGTGAAGGCCGTCCCGGTGCGCCACCTCGAAGCCGAAGGCTCGTCGGCCGACACCAGGGAGAAGGTCGCCGGCGGAATCGGGTTGATCTCCTCGTCGTCCACCCGCACCGTGTTGTGGGCGGCCGTGGCGCGGAAGCGGTTGCGCGTGGCCAGCGACGGTGTGTAGCAGCCGACGCCACGGTCCACCAGCATCTCGCGGCCGAAGGCGTGCAGCTCGAAAGACAGGGTGTCGTTGTGGGCATGTCCACCGTTACCCTTCTGGCCGACTCCTCCGGCGTCTACCAGCATCTGGATGGGGCCGCACGCAAGCTGGAAATACCCCGACTCCGGCCAGGCCCGGCTGGCGAAAGGATGCGCACGGCGCGGCGTGGGAATCGAATCGGTCCATTCGAGGAACTCCTCGCCCAGCATCCAGACCCCTTCCACCCAGGCGTCGCCCGACAGCTCCAGCCAGGATGGGTTGCGGAACAGGTACGAGCCGAGCGCCAGCAACGGTCGCCAGTCGCGTCGCGGGCGGTGGTACTGAGAGACGATCAGGAAGCGGCCATCGTCGTTGTCGCCGATCTGCGGCAAGCTCCCATCGGGCCGCACGACTGACGCCAGCGCCGCGAGCATCGACTCGAGCCGCGCCAGGTAGGCGGCGGGGAAAGGATCTCCGCGCCGCGCTCCGAACAGCGCCGGGAAGAAGAACATCTCGGTGGCGAAGGCATGGTACGAGGTGGAGGCCTCGAAATCCCAGCCGTCGGATCGCACCTGCTGCTGCATCTCCCCGATCAGCAAGCCGCGCGCTTCCAGCTTCCAGCGGAACGATTCCGCCAGCTCCGGAAGCGACAGCGCGCAGAGGTACAACCCGGAGACATCGGCGAGGAAATGATTGCCGCGCAGGGGGCCGTCCTCCAGATGATCGCGGATGAAGCGCGCATGGGTCAGCAGATGGCGATAGAAGGCGCTCCAGAAGGCGGGCTCTCCCGCTCCTTTCATGAAACCCTCCGCCGCGAGCAGAGTTACGGCACGGATCGCCACATCCATGGTGCAGCTCCAGTTCACTCCGCGGTAGGCGGGGTTGTCCTGCAGAAACGAGGCGATCTGGCGAATGGCCGCCGCGCGAAACGCCTCATCGGAGGAGATGGCCGCGGCGATCCCCAGGGTCGGAAGGTGCTGCATCCGGGCGAGCTCCCAGGGGACCTTGATGTCGTGCCCGAGGTCGGGCTCGGGCAGGATGTCGAGCGAGTACTCCGAAGCGTCCCACCGCTTTCCCGATTTGAAGTCGAGCTGCCAGTCGATCGCTTCTCCGAGAGGCCGGCTCCCCGAGCCGAGGAGGTCGAAGCGCCCCTCGCGCAGGGCGCGCGCCGCCGTCAGGATGGGAGGCAAACTGGCGGGATCGCGCGACTCGAGGAGGCGCGCCAGAGCGGGCGCCGCGGCCGCCGCCGCAATCAGGGGCGGCTGCGCCGCGCGCCCGGCGGCGAATTCCGTCAAGCTGCCAGCCGGCGTGCAAAGCGCCGCCAGGAACTCCGCCTCGGTGAGCTCCCGGCGGCGGCGATGGCGCAGCCGATCGGCGCAGCCGCGGGCCCGTCCCGCGAAGCGCCGGAAGGCTTCCCCCGGCGGCAGCGCCAGCGCCTTGCGGAAGTCTTCGCGGAGTTGCTCCAGGCGATAGGCCATGCGCTCCCTCTCAGAGGAACTCGACGAGGTCCAGAACCGATCGGGCATTGCGCTCCCAGGAGTGGCGAGCGATCGCCTGGCGCCGGGCCGCATCGCCCAGGCGCGCGGCGAGATCCGGATCGCGCAGCAGGCGGAGGATGCCTTCCGCCAGCGCCTCCGGACTTCCGGGCGGCACCAGCAGCGCCGTCCTCCCGTCCTCGAGGATCTCGCCGATCTGCTCCAGGTTGCTCGCCACGATGCCGCGCCCGGTCGCCATGTACTCGAACAGCTTGGTGGGTGAGCCGAAGAAGCGCGAGCCGTCGGGATTGGGGACGTGCGGCGAGACGAAAAGATCGCAGGCGGCCAAGAAATCGGGAGCCTCTTTCTGGGGGACCAGTCCGGTGAAGCGGCAGCGATCCGCCACGCCCTGCTCCGCGAGGATGGCTTCCACTCTGCCTCGCTCCGTCCCGTCTCCGATCCAGAGCAGCGCTGCCTGCGGATCGCCGCGCAGGATGGCTCCGGCGGCCGCGGCCAGGATCGGTGCTCCATGCCAGGGCCCGAAAGTGCCGATGAACCCGATGGTCTTCCGCCCCTCCAGCGCGAGCCGCCGACGGACGGCCGCGGCGTCGCGATCGGGCCGGTATTCGTCGGCATCCACCGCATTGGGACAGACCAGGATGCGATGCCGCTCTACTCCTTTCTCGACCAGCTCGTCGCGCAGCACGCCCGACACGGTGACGATCAAATGAGCCTGCTTCAGGTTCGCCGCCTCGATCGCCTGGAAGGTCCCGCGGTGCGGCAGCGGCCGATCCCAGTGGTCCGCGATCCAGACTCCCGAGCCGTTGTATTCGAGCACCAGCGGGATCCCGAGCGAGCGGGAGAGAAGAACTCCCGCGAGGCTGCCTTCGTCGAATCGGTGGTAGAGCAATCCGGGCGGGTCGTCACGGTACAGCTGGCGTCCCGCGGCGAATAGATGGAACGCATGCTCGAAGCGGCCGCCCGAGCGCGAGACACGATAGGAAGCCGGCGGCGGGACGACGTGAACCGGCATGGCCTCCCGATCGATTCCCTCCGGAACCTCTGCGGCCAGGAATCTGACCGCATAGCCTTCCCGGCGGAAACCTTCCGCCATGCCGGCGACATGTCCGACCGATCCTCCGGCGCGCACGCCGCGCCAGAGATCGGAGCGCAGGTAGAGCACCGAGGTCGGTCGCCGCGCCGCGTCGCGGCGTGGCGCGATGCGCGGAACCCGTTGCAGGACTTCGGCGGCGGCGCGGATCGTTCCCAAGGCGCCCGCCGACCTCAGCCAGCCGGCCAGGAACTGCGGCGCCTGGCGGCTCGCGAGCGGCCACCATCCCAGATCCTCGCTGCGGCCGCGGCGATCGAGGAAGCGCTTTTCCTTGGCGCGCGAAAAGGCCCCCAGGAGATGCACGCGGATGGCCCGCTCGTGCCAGGCGAGATCCTCGCTGAGAATCTCCAGGCGCGGCTCGCGCGCGGCGCGCAGGCGGCGCGCCACGGCGCGCGCGCCTCCCAGGGCGGCCAGATCGCCGCGGGTCCAGATCCGATCCGCCGATCGCCCTGCTTCCTCGGCCAGGCGCTGGCGATCCGCTTCGGGACGATCGGTGAGCAGGAGGGTGCGGACTTGCCCGCCCGGGCGCCGGCGGCGCGGGCGCCGCACCGGAACCCAGTTCCAGGGATCGCCGGAGGCGAGATCATCGCGCCGGCAGTAGCGGATCACCCTCTCGTAGAAGAAGGCGGAGCAATAGAGATGATAGCCGCGGTTCCGGAAGCGCTCGTCGGCCAGGCGGGAGGTCATTGCCTTATCGGCCAGCCCCGGGTCGGCCAGGATCTCCTCCACGCTGCCCCCCAGGACGCGGTTGGCCATCGGATCGAAGGCCACCCAGCGGCCCGACAATCGCAGCTCGACCAGCTCGTGGGTGTCCAATCCCACCGTGCCGCGGCCGCGCGGATGATCGCGCGCTTCGAGGGTGACGTAGCGGCTCGGGATTCCTTCCTGCCTCGCCAGGGCTCCGAGCACGGCGCAGTAGCCGAGACACCAGGCGAATCCGTCCTTCAGGATCTCCTCGGGGCGCAGCGAGCGCTGGCTGCGCGACGGATCGAGGCGGCGATAGACGAATTCCATCAGGTCTTCGGCACGCCGCCGATCGGTTATCTCCTCCCCTTCTGCTTTCCAGGCGGTCACGTAAAGCATGGCGTTGCCGGCCGCCGGGTAAGGGGCCATCCCGAAGGCCTCGACCGTGTCCACTTCGCTCACGCGGATACGGCTGAAGCCGGCGTTCCAGAGGCGCCGCTCCAGGTCCCTCCGGTCGGTCTTCCAGAGGTGATCCGAGACCGGGTACCGCCGGTTCCGCGCGTCGGGCGGCAGCGCCGCCGCGAGCATCCCCTTGCGGGCGAGCACACGATGGATCTCCGCCAGGGCGGCTGCGGGGTCGGCCGAATGCTCGAGCACATTGTCGGCATAGACGGCGTCGAAGGCCCCGGTGGGGAAGGGGAGCCGGTTGAAATCGCAGCGGGCCACGCGCACCCGATGCTCCGCTGCCGCCTTCTCGAGAAAGGGCATGCCGTAATCGACTCCGACGCAAAAGCCGTGGCGAGCTTCCAGGACCTTCGTCCAGTAGCCGGCGCCGCACCCGAAATCGAGGATGCGGCAGCGGTCGACCGGGATCATCTGCTGGAGATGGGAGGACTGGGCTTCGTTGCGGCTCTCTCCGAGGACCGCCTCGGTCTCACGCTCCACCTGCAGCTGGAGGATCTCCTCAGGATCGGGGCGCCGGCGGGCGCGCTCCGCCAGCTGCTCATGGAGGGCCTCCCCGAGGGTCGGAAAGCGCACCTCCGGATCGCTCCGCAGCGCGCGCACGAACGACTCGATCTCCTCGAGGCGCAAAGGCGCCTTCGTGTGGCCGATGGCCACCAGCGTGTCGTCCCCTTCGACGTGGAAGTCGGCCACGGGCTCGCGGTCCCATCGTGGCCAGTCGCTCCAGAACGGCAGGCGCCTCAGCCAGCGCGCCGAGCGCCGCCAGAGGTCGGGATGATCGTCCTTGAGCCGGGTGATGTAATCGCGCCGGCGCAGCGCGCGCACCTGCCGCAGCAGCTGCTTCGCGGAGGCGCCGTCCAGCGCGAGGCGCTCCCCGTCGGCCGAGCAGATCGGCAGCTCCAGCACCCCTTCCTCCGCGGGAGGCGCCGGAACACTGATGTCGGAATCCGCCGGGAAATAAGGGACGGCCCGCGATCCGGCGCGGCGGAAATCGAAGCGATGCTCGAAGGACCAGCCCCCCTGCCAGACGCTCGAGTCGGCGACGATGCCGGCGCGCAGAAAGGCGCGGAAGATTTCCGCGTGCGGCTGGATGCGGTATTTCCCCGCCCGGAAGGCCCGCACCCGGTAGGTGGGATCCTCGGGACGGACGATCGCTTCGAGGGTCTCCTTGAGCCGGCGCGCCAGCGATTCGGGATTCTCCTCGAGGGCCTGGATCCGGCTGCGATCCGGATCCCACGCCCAGGATCCGCTCTCCGGATCGTGGCGGGGAGAGGATTCGGGAAGCCACTCGGGGTGCAAGTGGAGCTGCAGGTCGTGCCCACGTCGCCGGATGGAGCGCAGCTGCGATTCGACTTCGGCCGAGACCTCCGGGTCGTGCCGGCGCAGCGTCAGGACCTCTCCCATCTCCACGAAAAAGGTCAGCCGCGCGCCGCAGCGCTCGGCCGCGTCCAGCAGCGCTTCCGTCGGGTGGATTACCGTCTCGCGCCAGTCGACCCGCTTCCCTTCCGGGACCGGCTGCCAGGTCTCGTAATCGTAGGTGAGCAGCACGTCGGTGCGGCGCCGGCGCATCATGAAAGCGGCGTGTCGGCTGGGAAGCAGGCGCCGCAGCAGCAGCGCGAAGCGCCGCGCCGCGAGCCGCTCCAGCGACTCGGGGGTGAAATAGCGGCCGCCGGGAGACCAGGCGGCCAGAAAGAAGCGTCCTTGCGGCGCCAGGAGCCGCGCGGCACGCTCCAGGAAGACGTCGGCCTCGCGTGGCGTCAGGTAGGCAATCACGTCACTGGCCACGATCAAATCGAATCCGCCGACGGGCAGGCCGAGACGGTCGAGATCCCGGACGTCTCCCTGAAGGAAGCGGATGCCCGGATGGGCCTGCCGGGCTTTCGCGGCGGCAATCTCGGAGAGCTCGACCCCGGTCGTCTCGCGCGCGAGTCTGGCGAGGCGCGCCGTGAAGGCCCCCTTGCCGCATCCCAGATCGAGGGCAGCGCGGAACCCGCCATCCGGCGCGAAGCGGCGAATCCACTCCAGGTATTGCCCGTAGCGCTGCGCCTCGGCGCCGCCGATCGTCCAGGGATCGTCCTCGCGCCGGTAGAGATCCTCGAAGTTCCGCCTCACGACCATGCGGTGAACCTCGCCAGCGCCGTCATCTCTCTTACGTCCGAGCGCTTCAGCAGCAGCGTGTCGGAGATCGAGCCGCGGATCCGCCGCTTCCACAATCCCAGGTGCAGCACCAGGACCATCAGGTAGCAGAGGCTGGAAGCGGCGGCGGCCCCTTCGATTCCCATGCGCGGGATCCAGACCAGGTTCAGCGCCACGTTGAGGACCAGCGGCGGAATCCAGACCACCACCGCCGAGATCGGCATTCCCGAGGAGGCGAGCTGCGTGGCAATCGGATTGCAGGCGCCGTACGCCCAGATCCCGGGGAGCAGCCACCACAGGGCGCGCACCGCGGGCAGGAACTCGCCGCCATACAGGAAGCGGATTGCCCAGGGAGCCAGCACCGCGGCCCCGCCGCACAGCAGAAGCATCAGGAAGGCGTTGTGCCGGGCAATCTTCAGGGCGAAGATCGGATCCCCTTCGCCCTGGCGGCTGAGGCGCGGGAAGAGCACCAGCCCGATGCTCATCGGCAACAGGTAGAGCAGGTCGGCAATCTGCACGGCAATCGAGTAGACCCCGGCTTCCGCGGTGCCCCGCAGGGCGTTCACCAGGAGCATGTCGGAGCGCACGATCAGGTAGGCGAGCAAGGCGGCGACGTAGGCCTTGGCGCCATAAGCGACGCCGGAGCGAAACAGCGTCATGTTGCCGTGCGATTCGGGAGCACCGCTGTTGCGGACCATTCTCCCGAGCACTCCGGCGAGGACCGCCGCGGCGCCGATGGCCAGCACCAGGTTCAGCCCGAGCACCCACCGGACATCCTTGCCGAACCAAATCAGCATCACCGCCAGCCCCGCCACCGTGGCGGCGCGGAAAGCCAGCTCGAGAACGTTGAACAGCGCCGTCCGCCCCATCCCGACGAGCAGGTTCAGCCCGAAAAGGACCAGCAGCTGGAAAGGAATCGACAGCACCGCCGGAAGGAGCAGAGGCAGGGGAATCGTCCCCAGCATCTCGGGGAAGACCGAGCCGACCGCGAGCGCCGCGATGGCGAGGGCCAATCCGAGCGCCGAAGCGGTGCGCAGGCTGTTGGCCCAGATGGGCGCCAGGAGATCGGGACGGCGCGACACCTGGAAGGTGTTCGAGGCGTGCAGCCCCAGATTCCCGAGCTGCAGACCGATGCCGGCCATCGCCGTCACGGTCGCGAGGACCCCCCGGCCTCCGGGCCCCAGGAAGCGTGCCGTCAGGACCGACGAGGCGACTCCCAGCCCGACCAGCAGGATTCGGCCGGTGAAAGTGGTCGCCACCTCGCGCGAGAACCTCACGCCGCCTCCCGCAATCCGGCCACCCAGTAGTCGTACCAGCGGCTCAGGTTGAACAGGTTCCAGATCAGGAAGGCGCGATCGCGGCGGCCTTCCCGGTGCTCGCGCAGCAGCTGCCCGACGACCTCGTAGTCGAGCAGATCCAGCTCGCGGATCCGGGAGCTCATGAGGACGCTCTCGGCATAGCGCGCCAGCTCGCCGGCGAACCATTCGGAAACGGGCGCGCCGAAGCCCATCTTGCGGCGGTGCAGGACCTCCTCCGGCAGGACGTTCCTCAGCGCCCGCTTCAGCAGGTACTTGGGCACCCCGCCGCGGATCTTCCGCCGGGTGGGAATCCGCATGGTGTATTCCACCAGCCGGTAGTCGAGGAACGGGACGCGGGCTTCGATGCCCGCCGCCATCGTCATCTTGTCGACCCGCATGAGGAGCAGCTCCGCCAGGCGCTGCTTGAGCTCCAGGTAGACCATGCGCTCGCCGAAATCGGATTCCGGCTTGTCGCGGGCGATGCGCTCCCAGATCTCCTCGACGACATGGTAGGAGTCGAGCGGCCGGCAGCGGTCGCGGGCCGCGGGCGAAAGGATGCGCAGCTTCTCGTCCCCCCGGAAGGCAATCGCCCCGCCCCAGAAGGAGGTGCGCGCCGCCGCGGCGCAGCGCAAGAGCTCCAGCCGGTCGCCCCCGCGTCCCAGCCAGCGCGCCGCCGCTTCTCCCGCGTCGCGCAGCCATCCCCGGGCGGCGGACGGCAGCGCCCGCAGCGGACGGCCCAGCGCGCTCTCGAGCCCGAAGACCGAGAGGTAGCCGGGATAGCCGAAGAACTGCTCGTCGCTTCCCTCCCCCACCTGGACCACGACCGTGCCGCTGTCGCGCGTCTGGCGGGCGAGGTGGAACAGGGGAACGCAAACCCAGTCCGCCAGCGGCTCGTCCTGGTGATGGATCAATTCCGGGACCGAAGCCTGCAGGTCGCGGGCCGACAGGACCACCTCATGGTGATCGCATCCGAACCGGCGGGCCACGGCGCGGGCTTCCTCCAGCTCGTTGTAGGAGGGTTGGTTCTCGAATCCGACGGAAAAGGTCCGCACGGGCCGGTCCATCAGCTTTGCCATGAGCGCCACGTTGGCGGAGGAATCGATACCGCCCGACAGATAGACGCCGAAGGGGACGTCCGACATCATCCGCTTGCGGACCGCCTCTTCCAGGAGCCGGAGGATCTCGGCGCAGATTTCCTCCTCGTCTTCGCGCTCCAGAGTTCCGGGGACGATCGCGTCCCACCAGACCTGCTCGCGCAGGTTGCCGCGCGGCCCCACCTTCAGCATCGTTCCCGGCCGCAGCTTGCGGATCCCGGCGAACAACGTCAGAGGCGCGGGTGTCGAGACGAAGGTGAGGTAGTGATAGAAAGCCTCGAGATCGAGGGTCGCCGACATCGAGGGATGGGCGAGGATGGCCTTGATCTCGGAGGCGAACAGCAATCCGCCGGGAACGACGGCGTAATACAGCGGCTTCACCCCGATCCGGTCCCGGACCAGGAGCAGCTCCTCGCTCCGCGCATCGTAAAGCGCGAAGGCGAACATTCCGTCGAGCCGCCGCGGCATCTCATCCCCCTCCTCCTCGTAGAGATGGAGGATGGTCTCGGTGTCGGTGGCGGAAACGTAGCGGTGGCCTTTCGCTTCCAAGGGGCCGCGCAGGCCGCGGTGGTTGTAGATCTCTCCGTTGAAGGTGATCCAGACCGCTCCGTCTTCGTTGCTCATCGGCTGCCGGCCGGCCGGGGAGAGATCGACGATCGACAGCCGCCGGTGCCCGAAGCCGACGCGCCCTCGCCTCTCCAGCCAGAGTCCCGCGTCGTCGGGGCCGCGATGGATCAGCGAGTCCCGCATCCGGCGCAGGATCGGCTCATCACCTTTCAGCGCCGAGGGAGGCTCGCCGAAGCGGAAGAATCCGCAGATGCCGCACAAGGGAACTCTCCAGAGAAGGGGCCATCTTTTTACAAACACAAGCACTTGCAGCGGGGAAATATATATTCCCCTCCAGGCCTTGTCCAGAAATTGACGAGATCCCGAAACCCTTTATTCCCCAGGAAGTTGGGTTTGAAGGGCCTGGCGCAGCGGGGCGGGGTCGCGGCTGATGTCCCGGGCATAAGGACTGTCGGGCTTGTAGCTCGCGAGCCCGGCGCGGATCTCCTCCGCTCTCCTGAACTCGCTGCGGGCCGACTCATCATCGCCGCTCTCCAGACGAAGCCGGCTGAGGAGATAGCGCGCGCTCAGGTACGTCGGCTCCTCATGCAAGGCGAGGACCATCTGCCGCGCCGACTCCGCGCCGCGCCGCACCTCGTGCAGGAATCCTCCCAGCTCCACCCGGATCCTGGGATCGTGAGGCGCGAGCCGCACGGCGGCGCGATAGGCCTCGATGCTGCGCTCCATCGAAGGGACATCGTGGAAGAGCTCGCGGAACGCGGTGGCCTCGAGCCTGGCGAGTGCCAGGCTGGCATCGGCGGAGGCGCGGTTCAGGGCAATGCCCCGATCGAGATCACGGCGGAAGCGGGCGTAGAGATCGAGGCTCAGCCGCTGCTTCGGATCGGCGGAGAGGAACAGGATGGCCGGATAGAGATAGGTGGGAGCCTGATATGGGTTGCGCCAGATGGCCTCCTGGAATTTCCCCTCCATGGCCGCATAGGTCGTGGCGCGGCGCATCGCGGCATCGCTGCGATACGCCAGGAACGGACGCACGCAGGCCAGGTACCAGGAGAAGGCCAGGGCACTGCCGGCCACCAGGGCGTGCCACCGGCCGCGCCCTACGAACAGCCTCGACCGCCTTGGATCGGTTCCGGCGAGGGCGATCCCGAGCAGGATGGCCAGCGAGATCAGGATCGCGGGACGGGTGGAGAGATCTTCCACCAGCCCTTGGGATGCGATTCCCGCGCATGCGAGGAAGACTCCGAAGGAGAAGCCCCCTTCCCTGCTCCCCTTCGAGGCCAGATGCCGCAGGATCGCGGCGAGGCCGAGAATCGCCGCGCCGAGGCCGAGCAGTCCCGTCTCCACCAGCGTGCCCAGGAGATCGCTGTGCGGGGTCTGGAAGGTGCGACCGAAACGAATGGGTCCGGCGAGCGGGAAGTTCTGGCGCTGCGCCACGTGCCGAAACATCCCCGGTCCGATCCCCAGCAGCGGGCCCTGGGCGAAGGTGCGGAGATCGGCCTGCCAGATTTGCATGCGTTGATAGCGATACGGGTCCTCGGCACGCCAGAAACGGGCCGCCACCCCGGCGGCGCAGGCCAGCAGAATTGCCGCCAGCAGCAAGGCGATGCGGCGGCGGCCGACCTGCCAGCCCATGGATTTCCGGTAGCTCAACAGAAGAATCGCTCCCGCGAGCAAACCGAGCAGAGCGCCGCGCGACATGAGAAGGAAGAAGCCGATCCCCGTGATCAGGACGGCTGTGCCGCGTGCCAGGGCGGGTGGTCCCTTGGGCTGCTGGAGAAGCCGGGGAAGGGTCACCAGCGCCCCGAGGAGAAGGTAAGCGGCTTCATGATTCGAATTCAAAAGACCGAGATTCGCCAGGATGCTGGCGAGGGTGCCGCGCGCGACGGAGACGATGACCAGGAGGGACTGCAGCGTCGCCGAAGCAAGGAGCGCGTCGGCAATCCATCCCTTCTCCTCAGGGTCCCATCCTTCTCCGCCCGCCAGGAAGAGGACCGCGACGAAGGTGACCAGATCGAGAGTCCGCAGGAAGGAAGCATACGGGTACCCGGAGAAGGATCCGGAAAGCAGGGCAACGAGGAGAAAACAGCCGAGGGGTACGACAACGGAAGTCGGCAGAAAGCGCGACCCGGACGATTCGCCGCGGTCGAGAAGCAGAATGGCCCAGGCCAGCGCGATCAGGCTCTGGCTCATGAAAAGCCCCGCGGCTCCCGCTCCTCCTTCGCCGAAAGGGGTGAGGAAAAGGAGCGCGATCAGGATGGCCAGCCGGAAGCGCTTCGTCTCGGGAGGCATCTCAGCTTCCGCCTGCGGCAGCCGGATTGCCTCTCATCTCTTTGAGCCGGCGCTCCTGTTCCTGGTACAGCGGGCGCTCCGGGTATCGATCCCGGGCGCGCTCCAGCATCACGTAGGCTTCCCCGATATCTCCCGCCGCCAGGCGGTAGAGCGAGAGGATGTAGTAGCCATAAGCCCGCCCGGTGCGCAGCCGGACCGCCCGCCGTGCCCACGCCTCCCCCACTCTGAGGCGGTTGGGATCGTCAGGCGTGCCGACGAGGCTCATCTCGGAAAGCATCGCCGGCGGATCGGGGTGGCATGGAGAAACCCGCGCCGCTCTCCCAAGGGCGAGCGCGGCTTGCCCGGCCTGCAGAGGACTTTCTTCTTTCGCGCTGCGGATCAGCGCGGCGGCCAGCGATTCGCGCAGCCCCCAACCGAGTCCCAAGGCCAGCAGCAGGACGCACGCCGCCGGACGCTGCCAAGACCAGCCCCCTCTCGAACTGATGGCCGGACGGGGAGGAACCCCGGGGAGCGCATCGCGAGCGGCACAGCCGGCCATCGCCGCGAAGGGGATCAGGAGCGACGGCAGGTAGGCGGAAAAATCGAAAAGGTTGTGAACGAGAAAGGTCAGGGGAGCCAGACAAAGAAGGGCCCTTCCGACGGAGTCGCGGTCTCCCTTCAGGCCCCGGATCATCTGCCCCAGAAGGAGCGCGACTCCGAGCAACACCGCCCCGAGCCCGACCATGCCCGTCTCGGCGGCGACCTGGAGATAGCTGTTATGGGCAAAGATCGTTTCGTTCATGCCGGTCTTCATGACCCGCGTGACGGCATCGCCAAATCCTCCCAGTCCGGCTCCCAGGGCCGGACTGTCGAGGAACAGCGAGGCCGCCGCCTCCCAGTTGCGCCATCGCAGCGCCAGGGGGGAAAAGCGCTCGGCCCCACGCGACAGGAAAAACGCCCCCGTTCCGACGGCTCCGGCCCCGCTGACCAGCAACGTAGCGGGGAGCTTCTTCGGAAACCGGGTGATCGGGAGCAGGAGGAGGGCCGCGACCCCCAGGGAAAGGACGGCACCGTAGGAGCGGCTGGCGGCGATCCCGGCGAGCAGGAGCGCCGCAAGCGCCGCGCCGGCCGCTCGGGACAGGCGTCCTTTCTCGGCGAGCAGCTTCCGGAAGGCCAGTGGCAGCGCCATGGCGAGGTAGATTCCCAGATCCGCGGGGAGGGGAAAGGGGCCGAAGGCGCGCCCCGACTCGGCGCGCAGCACCATGGCGTCGAGTTCCGGCTGTCCCATCGCGCGAAGCGACCGCGCCGCGCCAGGGAGACCAATCGCCACCTGATAGAGTCCCCACAGCGAGACCACGCCACCGAGCAGGATGATGGTGTCGGACAAAGAATCCGCCCCCGTCTTGGAGGATGCTTCCTCCCGGCCCGCCTTGAACGCCGTCGCGGCAAGTAGGATGAACAGGAGAAGCATCCCACTCGCATGACGATCGGTGGAGACGCGCAGCAGGGTTAAGAGCCAGACGGCCGCGGCAATCTCCAGTCCGCCGAAAGCAGCCGCGCTGCGCATCCGGCATAGGAGGACGAGTCCAAGGACCAAGGCGAGGAAGCAGCACAGGGCCAGCCCGATGGGATGCATTTCGGGCGGGAGAATGACCGCCGTCCCGACGAGGGAGCAGAGCAGGAGGGAGCGCGCGGGGAGCCGTCGGTGGGGCATGGCCTCCTGGAAGAACCGGGAAGACTCTCCTCCCGGCGCCTATGCGCGGGCCGGGGGATTGTAGCGCAGCGCCCCTTCCCCGTCGCGGCGGCATGCGGACAAAAAAAAGGCGGTGCCGAATCCGGCACCGCCCTGGAAGCGCTGAAGCGCTCGGCTAGGTCTGCGTCCCCTGCGGCCACTGGAAGAACTGGCCGTTGGCGAACAAGATGTCGCAGAGAAAGTCGTTGGTCATTCCGCCCGTGATGGCGCTCGCGACGCCGTCCTTGGCGCGGCTGATCAGGGTGTAGTCGGCACCGTTGGTGGTGTCGCCCTGGAACTCCCATACCTTGTTCCAGCCGTCCCACGTGGGCGCCGTCTTGATGTAGATCGGCTGCACGAACGGAACCACGTTGGCGT
>DASTZC010000015.1 GCA_035764505.1 Candidatus Polarisedimenticolia bacterium | reverse complement strand
CAGCCATCCCGCCTGGGCGCCGCAGGCCTATTCCGCGGACCATGTCGACACCACGGCCCCGACCTGCACCAGCTGGCCGCGCGGCCAGCGGATCTACGAGCGCACCGACGTCAACGGGACGGAAGGCGGCAGCAGCGGATCGCCGGTGATGACCGCCTCGAACACCGCCCCTTTCACGGCGGGCCAGGTGGTGGGCCAGCTCTCAGGCGCCTGCGGCACCAATACCGGTAATAGTTGCGACCACGTGAACAACGCCACCGTCGACGGCGCTTTCGCGATCTATTGGACTTCGGTTCAGCCGTTCCTGGATCCGGTCGTCTGCAACCCGACGACCGAGGTCTGCAATGACGGCATCGACAATGACTGCGACGGATTGGTGGACTGCGCCGATTCGAACTGCACCGGCTCGCCGTCCTGCCCCAGCTGCAGCCCGGTCGGGGCGTCCTGCACCGTCGATTCCAATTGCTGCTCCAACAAGTGCAAGGGACCCGCGGGACGGAAGACCTGCCGGTAGAAACGGCAATCTTTCACTGCGGGTAGAATGGGCGGGAGCGATCGGCTCCCGCCCTTTTTCTTTATCGGAGGATTCTCATGAGCGCGACACCCGTCTCACGTCGAAGCTTCGCCCGCGCCCTCGGCGCGGCCCTCGGGGCATGCGCTCTCGCTCCACGCTTCACGCCGCTTGCCGCGGCGCCGGCGCCAGCGCCGCCGTCCGGTCGTCCGAAGCAGGTGCCGCCGTCCACGCACGCCGATCTCGGATTCCCGCCCGGCGCGGTCCGGATCGATTCCAACGAAAACCCCTACGGCCCCTTCCCGAAGGCGCTGCAGGCGATGGCGCCGTCGGAGCGAGGCTGCGCGCGCTACCCCGATGCGATGGAAGACGAAGTAGTCGCGGCCCTCGCCAAGCTGCATGGCGTCGGACCGGAAAACGTGACGCTGGGCTGCGGCTCGGGGGAGATTTTGCGCATGGCGGGCATGGCGTTCCTGAAGGAAGGAAAGCGGGTGGTGGCGGCGGAGCCGACCTTCGAGGCGGTCCTTTCCTACGCGCGCGTCACGCACGCCGAGGCGGCCAAGGTCCCGTTGACCTCGGACTACCGCCACGACCTGCTGCGCATGGCCGAGGTCTGCTCCGCCTCGACCGGCCTGGTCTACGTCTGCAATCCCAACAATCCGACCGGGACGATCGTGACGCGCGAGGAGGTGGGCGCCTTCCTGGATCGCATCCCGCGCGAGACGATGGTCCTGGTCGACGAGGCCTACCACCACTTCGTGGAAGATACGCGCTACGCGACCGCCTTGGGGTGGATGGGGAAGAAGCCGAACCTCCTGGTCGCCCGGACCTTCTCGAAGATCTACGGCCTCGCCGGCATGCGCCTGGGATACGGCGTCGGCTCGAAGGAAACGATCGAGGCGATGCGTCCCTATCGCACCTGGAGCAACACCAACGCCGCGGTGCTGGAAGCCGCCCTGGCCAGCCTGACCGACACCTCTCACCTGGAGACGACGCGCGCCACGATGAACGCGACGCGCTCCTGGCTGCGCGCCGAGATGGCGAAGGACTCGCGCGCCACCATCGAATCGCACGCCAATTTCGTCATGATCGACGTCGGCTCCGACGTATCGCCGATCATCGCGGCGCTGCGCGAGCGCGGCGTCTACGTCGGACGGAAGTTCCCGTCGCTGGGGAGCTGGCTGCGGGTTTCCATCGGGACCCAGGAGGAAATGCAGAAATTCGTGACGGCGCTGCGCGCGGTCCTGCCGGCGGCAAGCAAAGCCGCCTGACCCGCCGTTGGCGCAGCGTGCCCGCGGGCGCGCAAGCCGCGGGGAGCGGGCGCTCGACGTCGCCGCCGTGCTACGATGACCGGCCATGGCTCTCGCTTCCGGACATCGCCTCGGCCCCTATGAGATCGTCGGCTCCCTCGGCGCCGGAGGGATGGGAGAAGTCTGGCGCGCGAAGGACACCCGCCTCGACCGTGAGGTGGCGATCAAGATCCTGCCGGAAGCCTTCGCGGGCAATGCCGCCTTCCTGGCACGCTTCGAGCGCGAGGCGCGCAGCATCTCGGCCCTGAATCACCCGCACATCTGCACCCTGTTCGACGTCGGGCACCAGGACGAGACCCACTATCTCGTCATGGAGCTTCTGGACGGCGAGTCGCTGGCGAAGCGGCTCGAGCGCGGCCCTTTGCCGCTGGAGCAGGTCCTGCGCTTCGGCGCGCAGATCGCCGAGGCGCTGCACCATGCTCACAAGCAGGGGATCATCCATCGGGATCTCAAACCGGCGAATGTCGTCCTGACGAAAAACGGGGCGAAGCTGCTCGATTTCGGCCTGGCACGCACCGTCCCCGAAGGCCAGGCGGTGATCCAGGGGATGACGACCCTGGCCACGGAGCAGCAGCCCCTCACGCAGGAAGGGACGATTCTCGGGACCTTCCAGTACATGGCCCCCGAGCAGCTCGAAGGGATGCCGGCCGACGCGCGCACCGACCTCTTCGCCCTGGGCGCGGTCCTCTTCGAGATGGCCACCGGTAAGAAAGCTTTCGCCGGCAAGACCCGCACGAGTCTGATCGCCGCCATCGTCTCTTCGCAGCCGCCGCCGCTCTCCACCATCCAGCCCGTGGCGCCGGCCGCGCTGGAGCACGTGGTGCGCCGCTGCCTGGAGAAGGACCCGGAGGATCGATGGCAGAGCGCCCACGACGTGGCGGGGGAGCTGCGCTGGATTTCAGAGGCCGGCTCGCAGTCCTCGTCCAGCGGTCCGGCGGTCCAGCCACGCAGGAAGCGGAGCCGGCTCGTGCCGCTCGCCGGCATGGCGCTGGCCGGTCTGGCGGCCGCGGCGCTCGGGTGGATTGCGGGGTCCCGGATGCGTCCTGCCCCGCCAGCGCCCCGGATGATCCGCAGCGTCCTTCTTCCTCCGGACGGCAAGACCTTCAATCTGATCGACAACAACATCGGAGCGCTCACCGTCTCCCCGGACGGGCGGTACGTGACCTATACCGTGCGCGGCGGCGACGCGGACAACGAGCTCTGGCTGCGCCCTCTCGACAGCGATGCCGCGCGGCCCATCCCGGGCACCCGGGGCGCGCAGTTTCCCTTCTGGTCCTCCGACAGCCGGATGATCGCCTTCTTCGCGGAAGGGAAGCTGAAGAAGGTCGATCTCGCGGGTTCGCCCTCAGTGACGCTGTGCGACGCCTCCGGTGGACGCAGCGGCAGCTGGAACCCGGACGGCGTCATTCTCTTCGCGCCGACCGCGATGTCCGGAATCGAACAGGTGAGCTCGGCGGGCGGAAAGCCGGAGCCGGTCACCCAGCTGGATGAGAAAAAAGGGGAGACCACGCACCGCTGGGTCAGCTTTCTGCCGGATGGCCGTCACTTCCTCTACATGGCCGGGTCGCACAGCGAAGGAATGCGCAGCGAGACCAACGCCGTCTATCTCGGCGAGCTGGGGACCGACACGAAGCAGCTTCTGCTGCGGGTGCGCTCCAACGCCGTCGTGGCGGGGGACAGCCTCCTCTACGTGCGCGATCGCATCCTCATGGGCCAGAAGCTGGACCTGAGGACCTTCCGTCTCATCGGAGAGCCGAAGCCGCTCGCGGAGGGCGTGGGCTACGATCCGCAATTCTTCCGCGCCTCCTTCGGGGCCTCATCCGGCGATGTGGTGGCCTACTCCACCGCCGGCTCTCTCGGGGAGACGCAGCTCGCCTGGTTCGATCGGACCGGAAAGAGAATCGGCGACGTCGGACGGCCGGGCGACTTCGTCGATATCGCGATCTCGCCGGACGGCACTCATCTCGCCCTCTCGATTCTGGATCCCGAGGCGGCCACGTCCGATATCTGGGTGGAGGATCTGAAGCGAAATACCCGGACGCGCCTCACCTTCGATCCGGTGGGCGAGCGCGATCCTGTCTGGTCCCCCGACGGTCAGCGCATCGTCTACCTACGCACCGCAAAGAACGACGATCTGTTCATCAAGCCTGCGGCGGGCGGCACCGAGGAGGTGCTGCTGCGCGACGAGAGCGACAAGCTGGCGACCGACTGGTCGCGTGACGGCAGGCTGCTGGTCTTCCAGACCACCCGAAACGACCACAAGACGGGCTGGGATATCGCCACGCTGGACATGACGAAGAAGAGCGAGCCGCAGATCTATCTGCAAACCGAGTTCGACGAGATCAACGGCAAGCTGTCGCCGGACGGCCGCTGGATGCTCTACCTCTCCAACGAATCGGGACGCCACGAAGCCTACATCGCGCCCTTTCCGGGCACCGGCGCGAAGTGGCAGGTATCGCAGGGAGGCGTCGAAGGGGCGGATTGGGGGATGGGGGGCAAGGAGGTCATCGTCGTCGCCCCGGAAGTCGGGCTGCTCAGCATCAGCGTCGAGCCGCGCGGCGCCGGATTGGAGATCGGGGTTCCGAAGCTTCTCCTGGACGTCCGAGAGGCGGTCAATGGTGCCATCCCGCGGGATGCGCAACGGTTCCTCCTGGCGCTCAAGCCCCAATCGACCAAGGAGAGTCCCATCTTTCTCATCAACGGCTGGAACGGAGGGAAGCGCTAGTTGTCCTTCATGCGGACCGTCTTCGTCGCCATGCTGCTCCTGCCTCTGCTCGCCTGCCCGGCCGACACCCCACCGGCACCCGCACCCGCGCCTGCCGCGGCGCCGAAGCACGTCTCTTATTTCGACGACGCGGGAAGGAAAGACATTCTCAGCGGCGGCGCCAGGATGATCCCGATCAAGACGCCGAAAGGGGAGTTCCACGTCTGGACCAAGCGGACGGGCAACAACCCGACGATCAAGGTGCTGCTCCTGCACGGAGGGCCCGGATTCACGCACGAGTATTTCGAGGCGCTGGACAGCTATTTCCCAGCGGCGGGGATCGAGTACTACTACTACGATCAGCTCGGGTCGTTCTACAGCGATCAGCCCGATGACCCCGACCTGTGGGACTTGCCGCGCTTCGTCGACGAGGTGGAGCAGGTCCGGCAGGCGCTCGGCCTCGACAAATCCGACTTCTACCTCATGGGCCATTCATGGGGCGGCATGCTCGCCATGGAGTACGCCCTGGCGCACCAGGAAAACCTCCGGGGTCTGATCATCTCCAACATGATGGCCAGCATCCCGGCTTACAACCAGTACGCTCAGGATGCCTTCATCCCGGAGATGGATCCGAAGGTCCTCGACGAGATCCAGCGCCTCGAGGCGGCCAAGAAGTACGACGACCCGCGCTACATGCAGCTGGTCATCGAGCACCACTACGTCAAGCACATCTTGAGGATGGCGCCCGACCTGTGGCCCGACCCGGTGAACCGGGCATTCAAGCATCTCAATCCCAAGATCTACATCCCGATGCAGGGCCCCAGCGAGTTCCGCGCTTCCGGCAAGCTGGAGAAGTGGGACCGCACGGCGGATCTCGAGAAGATCACGGTGCCCACGCTCGTCATCGGCGCGCGCTACGACACCATGGACCCGCGGCACATGGAGATGATGGCGGGCAAGGTGAGGCACGGGCGGTACCTGTTCTGTCCCCAGGGGAGCCACCTGGCGATCTACGACGACCAGGAGACTTACGTGGCAGGAATCATCGCCTTCCTGCAGGACGTGGATGCCGGCCGCTTCCCCGCGCCCGAAAGCCATTGAGGCAACGAATGATTCTCACAGGCTCGAGCGACAAGACAACCGGTCGAGACATTCCGTGAGCCCATGCGAAAGCTGATCGTTTCGGAGTTCGTAACGCTGGACGGGGTGATGGAGGCGCCCGGCGGGGAGCCGGGGCATCCACACAGCGGCTGGGTCTTCGATTTCATGGGGCCGGAGCAGCTGCGCTACAAGCTGGACGAAGTCCTGGAGGCGGAATCGCTCCTCATCGGTCGGGTGACCTACGAATCGTTCGCCGGGGCCTGGCCGCAGCGCTCGGAGCGCAAGCCGGGAGAAGTCGCCGAAGGGACCGAAGATGACATGTATGTTTTTGCGGATAAGATGAACGGCATGCCGAAGCAGGTGGTCTCCACCACGCTCAAGGACCCGCAATGGAACAACACCACGGTCATCGGCGAGGACGTGGTCGCCGAGATCCAGCGCGTCAAGAGAGGGAACGATGGACCAATCCTGGTCCTCGGCAGCCGGACCCTGGTCCACACCCTGATGGAGAATGACCTGATCGACGAGTACCGTCTCATGGTTTTCCCCGTCGTCCTGGGAAGCGGCAGACGGCTGTTCCCCGAGACGCTGCGCAAGACGGTGCTGCGCCTGGTCGGCATGCGGGATTTCACCACCGGAGTGGTCGTCCACACCCTGCGTCCCTGAACATTACGGCCTTCCTCTGGGAACCGCCGATGAGAATCGCCTTTGGCCTGAAGGCCCACTCAGGCTGGGCTGCCTTGGTCGCGCTCGGGGAAGATGGCGGACAGCTGCGGGTGGCGGACCGCCGGCGGCTGGAGCTCGTCCCGGAAGACGAGGCGGACTGGGCGAAGCAGCCCTACCATGCGGCCCAGGGGCTGTCTCCGGGTGACGCGCGGGCGATGGTGCGCGGCGGTTTTGCCGTGACTCGGAAGAAAGCGCTGCAGGAGATGACGGAGGCGGTGAAGCGCGCCCGCGAGGCCCGGCACGAGGTCGCCGCCTGCGCGGTCCTGATGGGCGAGCCGATGCCCGCCTGGAGCATCGAGGAGATTCTCGCGGTCCACTTTCGCATGCACAAGGCGGAGGGGCTCCTGTTCCGCGACGTCCTGGTCCGGGCGGCCGCCGGATGCGATCTGGAGGTCGTGGCCATCCCGGAGAAGTTTCTCGAGGAGCACGCCGCCAAGGTGCTGGCTGCGCCGGCAGACGCGTTGCGGGAGAAGCTCTCCGCGCTTGGAAAGTCCGCCGGTCCTCCCTGGGGAAAGGACCAGAAGGATGCTGCCCTGGCGGCCATGGTGGCTCTGCACGAAAAGAAATAGGGGCTGATCTCTCCCACTCCCGCACGTCGCAACAAATCGATCCTCTCTTCAACCATCCCGGCCCTCGCCCAGGTCTAACCGGGCGCGTCTGAAAAACTTCCGGCCGGTACCCTCCGGTCAGGCTCGATTTGGGCCGCAGGATTCGAATCAAGGAGCGGCGATGCGCGGAGCATTGTCAGCAGGGCCCTCGAGGTCACGAGCCGGCCGCAGGCGCTCGGTCATCCTCGGCGGCTCGCTCGTCGCCTCGCTGTCCTTCGCCTCACCCGTCAAGGCTCCGGGCGATCTGTACCTCTCCACGCTGCCGCAGCATGTCTACCGCATCGCCGACGAAGGGAAGCTGAAGACGGAGAGCTGGTACTTCGAGCTGGTGGTCCACGACCCAAAGCTGCGGACCTGGGAGGCGGAGGGGCTGGAGCTGGAGACGCTGTCGGCCGGCAAGGTGGTGAAGGCGACCTCCTGGAAAGGGCCGGCCGCCGCGGCGCTGCACCAGCGGTACTACTTCCCGACCCCCGACCTTCCCCCCAACTCGATGCGCCGGCATTTCTCCGTGGCCGACGAGGTCTTCACATTTCCTCTGATCTTCTCCGAGAAGCAGAGCGACGCCGTGGAGCAGGTGCGCGTCACGCTGAAGCTCAAGAACGGCAAGACGACGGCTCAGCGGACGCTTCTCGTTCCGGTCGACAAGTTCGCGCAGAGGACGAAGCTGATCTTCCCGTTCAAGGGGCCGGCCATCGTCACCCAGGGAAGGTTCAACAACGGCGGCCACCTGCACCGCGAGACGATCTTCGCCATCGACGTGATGGCGCTGACGCCCAATTACGCGCCGATGCTGAGCGACGAGGACAAGAACGAAGCGATTGCCGGCTGGGGAAAGGAGATCCTGGCGCCGGCCGACGGCACCGTCGCTTACGCGCGCAGCGACGTCCCCACCAATCCCCTTTACCAGACCGACGCGGAGGCCCTGGCGGCGCTGCCCGAGCCGCTCTGGGCGATCGCGGGGAACTGCGTCATCATCGATCACGGCAACGGCGAGTTCAGCGGCCTGATGCACATGCAGCCCGGCTCGGTGACCCTCAAGAAAGGCGATGCGGTCAAGCAGGGGCAGGTCATCGGCAAGATGGGCAATTCCGGCGACGCCAACATGCCGCACCTGCACTATCAGCTCACGACCGGGGGCCTCATCTTCGCCTCCGACGGACTTCCGTTCCAGTTCGAGAATCTTCCCTCCCAGAATTTCACCCGCGGGACCTACTTCAACGCCCGGTAGAATTCCGGGCCACGCCTGACGATGGACCAATCTCTCGGCTTCATCGGACGACTGCTTTATGCTGGATGCATGATGGCCGCGCTGGTCCTCGGGTTTTCTCTCTTGATGTCCTGAATCGAGGGGCCGTCTCGGGAGGTCCCTCATGCCCAGAGCAGCGAGTCCCAGCCCGCTCTTACTTCTCGGATTCATCGCCCTCGTTCTCGGCTGTTCATCCTCGCGTGAAGACACCCAGTTTTTCGCGAAGTCCGGCTCGTCCGACTCGCCCGCGATCGAAGCACCCGTGACCTACGCCGGTGTCCTGCCCTGCGCCGGTTGCCCCGGCATCGACACCACGCTGACGCTCCTGGAGGATGGCACCTTCCGCCTGCGCGAGGCCTACCGTGACCGCCCCGCCATCGATCACGACCTGGGACGCTGGACGATCGAGGAGAGCGGCCATCTCGCCCTGCGTGGAGAGACGGGGCGATCGTTCCGCATCGTCGGTGGCTACTTCCTCGAGCTGCTGGACAAGAGCGGCGCGCCGATCGCCTCGCAAGCGCCGCACCTCCTGTCGCGCGCCGCGCAGGTCGACCGGATCCGGGACATGATGCCGATGCGCGGCACCTACTCCACCATGGCCGATGCGGGACGTTTCACCGAGTGCCGCAGCGGCGCGGCCCTGCCGGTCGCCCCGACCGGCGCCCACGCGCAGCTGGAGACCGCCTACGCCGGGGCGCGCCGCGACCCGGGCGTGCCGCTGCTGGTCGATTTCATGGGCCACTTCGAGGAGCTGCCGGCGATGGAGGGGGAGCGCCAGATCGAGCATGTGGTGGTCGACGTCTTCCAGCGGGTCGAGCGCGACGCAACCTGCGACGAGCCTTCTCCTCTCTATCCGAGGAAATAGTCGCCAGGACGCCCCGCCGGTGAGCCGTGCGGCACCGGCGAGCCGATTGATTTCGCGGCGGGATGAAGGTTAGGCTGCGCTCCAGCCGCGCAGGCTCGCGCCGGGGTTTGGAGCGCCGGCAGGCGACCAGGGACCGAGACGAGGAACGTAAGAGAATGGGAGGTGGCTGATGAAGACGACACTCTGGATTCTGCTGGCAACCCTGCTCATGGGCGCCGCCCAGTCATCCCCCGGACCGCCGTCTCCCGCTCCGCCGAAGGCTCCCGCTCCTCCGGCGGCCCCCGCCACCCAGGCGGCTCCCGTTCCGCCGTCGGCTCCTCCCCGGGCGGGGCAGATGACGACCTACTTCATCGGATTCCTCAAGAAGGGGCCTACCTGGACGGCGGAGAGCAGCGGAGAGCTCAAATCGCTGCAGGAGGCGCATCTCGCCAACATCCGCCGGCTGGTCGAAAGCGGCGAGCTGGTCCTCGCGGGACCGTTCACCGACGACGGCGAGCTGCGGGGGTTGTTCCTCTTCCAGGTCGACAGCCTCGCGAAGGCAAAGGCGCTGTGCGACACCGACCCGATGGTGAAGTCGGGGCATCTCGTCGTGGAGCTGCACCCCTGGATGGGTCCCAGGGGAATCCGCTACGAGCGCTCCGACGGCGCCGGCCACTGAAGTGAGCGAGCAGGTCGCCGGGCAGCGCGCCATTCCCCGCTTCGGCGAGGTAGCGGCCGAGGCCCTGCGCTACTGGGAGCCGCGCCGGGTCCTCTACAACCTGGCGCTGGCGGGTGTGGTGGGCTGGCACCTCTTCTCCGCCCCTCCGGCCGCCCGGGCGGCCCTTTCCTGGGACCATCTGTTCGCACTGATCATACTCGCGGTCCTGGCCAACGTCTGTTACTGCGCGGCCTACGCCGTGGACATCTTCGTGCAGTATTCGGCGCTGCGCGAGGCCTGGCGCCGCCGGCGTTGGGTCGTTCTGCTGGTGGGGGTCATCTTCGGAGCCGTCGTCGCCCACTTCTTCTCCGCCGGCATGTTCACCGGGCCCGCCGGATAGCGGGAAGGTTCATGGCCGTGAACCGGCATCGCCGCCATGCTCGCGCTATGCTCGCCTTCGCCTGCACAAAGGACTATCGATACCCATCGCGTCGCCTCCCCAAGAGAGACGAGGCGCGAAAGTGGCGATTCCAAAGTTGAAGCGGGGCCGCCCAAGAACCGGTGAGGAGATCGTGAAGAGAATCGGAACCAAGAGCATCGCCATCTCTCTGCTGCTGGCCTGCGTCGCGGTGCCGGCGCGGGGGGAGATCACCTGCCGCGCCACCATCCATGGGACCGTGGCGCAGCGCTGGCAACAGCACATGACGCTCGAGGCAGCCGACGGCTTCTCGGGGAGCCTCTTGATTGCCGAGGGCGAGTGGGTGAGGTACACGGGAGAGTGGGGTCCGCCAGCCCAGGACAAGATCGCGACCCCCTTCTGGATCGGCTCCATCTCGAAGGTGGTGACAGCTGTCGCCGTCTTGAAGCTGGTCGAGCAGGGAAAGCTGGCGCTCGACGCGCCGATCTCCACCTATCTGGGTCAGGTGCCGGAGCGCTGGCAGGGGGTGACCGTGCATCAGCTCCTCTCGGAGCGCTCCGGATTGCCCGATGCCCGCGCCGCCGACGGGATTGCCGACCGCGGGAAAGCGCTCAAGGCAATCCTGGCCCTGCAGCCCATGAAGAAGCCGGGAGAGCTCGAAAGCTCAAACGACGGATACACGCTGCTCGCCGTCCTGATCGAGGTGGCCTCCGGACAGTCCTTCGAATCGTACGTGCAGACGCAGATCTTCGATCCGTCCTCGATGAAGCACGCCGGCTTCTGGGGATTCGAGCCCTCTCCGTCGCCCGTAGCGGCGCCGGCAAGCCCGGAGCAGTCGAAGAAGATGTCGCATCGAATCTGGCGCGACGGACATTCGGTGGCCAACTGGGGGTATCGCGGCGGTACGGGGATGTTCGCCGTGCGTGAAGACCTGTACTACCTGTGGATGATGCTGCGGACCAACAAGGTATTGAAAGAAAGCACTTTCGCCTCGATGATCTCCCCCAAGTCCGAGGGGCTCGCGTCCGACGCCCAGGGCCATGGTTACGGGCTGAACTTCAAGCTGAGCGGCGGGAAGGTCTACGAATTCTGGCAGATGGGGGAGGAGGACTGGCTGGGGCACAGCGCCCTGATCAAGGTGAGCGGGGAGCGGCTCACCGTGGTCCTGTCGAACAGCGGCAGGAGCGGAGATTCGACCTGGACGCATCGGATCGAGGAAGGGTTGCTCGCATGCGCCAATCAATGATGTTGGTTATGGCGGGTCTTCTGATGGCGGGCCTCGCGGCAGAAACGGCCCTATCCGCGGACAGCGCGGCTCCGGCGGGCGTCGCCGGCCTCTACGAGCTCGAGCCGCAGCGGGTGATCGGCGTGACCGCCATCCGCGACCATCTGATGTTCACCGATTTCGGCCGCGAGATGACGGGCGGTCCGCTGGCCTGGGACGGCGAGCAGCTGGTCGCGCGCCGCGCCAGCGGCGACATCGTCTCGCTGAAGCCGGTCCTGGACGGCGAGGGAAAGGTCACATCCATCGTCTGGTCGAATCCTGGGGAAGGGTCCAGGCAGGCGAAACGGCTCGACTTCCAACGGAAGGAGGTGTCGTTCAGCAACGGCGACGTGACCCTCAAGGGGACCCTGGTCCTGCCGCAGGGGAAGGGGCGCGCTCCCGCGGTGGTGCGCATCTCCGGCGCCGGCCCCACCGACCGCGTCAACACCATCGACGAGTACTTCGCCTATCACGGCATCGCGTTCCTGAGCTACGACAAGCGCGGCTCCGGCGAATCGCAGGGAGACTGGAAGAAGGCGGGCGTCGAGGACCTGGCCAATGATGCCGCCGCGGCCGTGTCCTTCCTGGCCAAGCAGCCGGAGATCGATGCATCACGTATCGGCCTGGGCGCCGGCAGCGTGGGAGGATGGGTGGCCGCCGCGGTGACGGGCCGCGTGCCGCATCCGGCCTTCGTCTTCATGCAGGCCGGCCCGGCGCTGAGCTTCTCGGGCGAGCTCCTCTACGAAGCGGAGGCCGCGCTGGCGACGATGGGCCTCACCCGCAAGCAATTCAACGACGCCATGGCGTATCAGAAGTGGAAGATCAAGCAGATCGCGTCGGGAGCCGTGCAGACCGACCGGGGCTGGGAGGCGCTGCAGCAGCGCACCGAGCAGACCAAGGGCCAGCCGTGGGCCGAGGCGCTGGCCCCCTGGCCGCGCGATTCCTGGCGCTGGGAGAACTTCCGCGTCATGATGCCGTTCGATCCGGCGCCTTACTGGGAGAAATACCACGGGCCGGTCCTGGCGCTGTACGGCGGCAAGGACGACAAAGTCCCGGCGCAGCGCAACGCCGACGCGCTGCGTGCGGCGCTGAAGCGCGCGGGAAACCTCGACGTGACCGTCGAGATCATTCCGGAAGCCGACCACGCCGGAATGGACGCTACGAAAAAAGACGGCGACATCGTCACCTTCGCTCCCGGCTACCTAACCCGTCCGCTCCAGTGGGTCCTTGATCGCCTGAACAAGAAGTAGCGCACCCAGGCACGCTCGGCGTGATCCGAGGACCGGCACACCCGCGAACCGCTGATATCCGAGAAAAATGAGAGACCTGGGTCCGGCGCGCTGCGCGAGCGCAAGACTCATCTTGTCTTGGCAGGAAGTCACTCCCAGTAGGCGTGCGGTTCAGGCGCGGTCGGCGAGCGCGAAAGAGTTCTTGCTTTCTAGCATGCCCCCACGCCACCGTCGCCTGTAAGCGCACCTACTTAGGCCCGCGCTCCAGATGCGGTGGTTCCAATCGTGAGGTCCAGGCGCGGCGGGCAAGTCCAGAATAGCTTCCCCTTCCGGGCCGTCACGCCCGCGGTCGCCTGTAGGCGTGCGGTTCAGGCGCGGTCGGCGAGCTCGGAAAGGCTTTTGCTTTCCATCAGTCCCCCACGCCCACCGTCGCCTGTAAGCGCACCTATTTCTTCTTCTCAGGTGGATACTCCTCGAACATCTTCTTCACCACTTTGAACACCTTCTTGCCGGTCGACTCAGTGTTCGGATCCAGGCCCAGATTCTCATTGGCGATGCCGCGCCACACCAATTGGCCCGACCTCGCGTCGACCAGGTCGACGACCAGCCGTCCTTTGGTGGTCGTCCGGCTGGTGGTGGCGGCGGAGAACCAGGCGGTCCAGGTGTTGGGGACGTAGGCGAAGCTGATCGCGTCCATCGACGAATCGCTCGTGCCCGAGGCGTAGGTGATGACATGCAGGTCGGGCTGAGACTCGACCTTCGTGAAACCCTTTGCCTTCAGCTCCTGCTCCACCGACTTGTGGATGTTCGCCTCGGTCATCGACTTCATCGCCACCCATCCCCCTTCCCCCCAGGCGTAGGTCTTGTAGCCGCTGAAATCCACCGAGTCATCGAAGCCGACATCGACACCGGCACGCGCCGGAGAGGGGTGCGTTGCAAGGGCGAGCAGGACGAGGAGCGGAATCCAGAGCGATTTCCTGAGTTCGATCACGAATCCTCCCGGGCGAGGCGTTGCAGCCTGTGAAGCGATGGGAACAGATGAGTCGAGGGGGCAGGATAGCACGACGGGCCACGGAGCCCCGGAAACCGGGACCTTATCGGCGCGTATCTATCGAAGATCCACGGTGGATTGCGGTGGTAAAGGCGGGCAGTCGGTCGTGAGCCGAAAGCTGGCGCCGCCGGACGCCGGGAGGAGGGTGGGTGTCGGGCGATCGAGGCCGACGTTTCGGTTTCCGAGAGCTGCTGCTGTTCGCATTCCTGTCGGCCGACGGGAGCATGATGGCAGGGGAGGCTCTCGGCCTGGCATCCGGCGTAGAGCTTCCGCGCCTGGAGGGAAACACGCTGACCGGGGAAGCCCTGGCTCTGCCCCGCGACGCGCTTGGCCGCCCGGCGATCCTGGTCATCGGCTTCAGCAAGGCCGCCGCCAAGACCAGCCGGGGATGGCTGGAAGGGTGCCGATCCGCGGCTGCGGCAAAGTCCTCTTCCGCCGTGGGCTGCTACGATGTCCGGATGCTGGCGGAGGTGCCACGGTTTTTTCGCGGCATGGTCGAGCGTAGTATGCGCAACGGCTACCCGTTGGATCTGCAGCGGCAGACCCTGCTGGTCTACAGCGAAAGCGACGCGTGGCGCGAGCATGCCAGGGGAATCGATGACAAGATGTCCTATGTAATTGCCTGCGACCGGGACGGCCGGGTTCGCGGAACCGCTGCCGGAGCGTTCGCGGAAGCGGAGATGAAGAGGTTGCTCGAGGTCATCGAGCCCGGCCGCGACCCATGAAGGGGGATGCCATGTCCATTCACGAAGCCGGATTTGCCGTCCTGCCACGGGAAGCGCAGGCCTGGCGCGAATCGAAGCTGATGAAGATCCCCTTCGCCAATCTGCTGGAGCAGCTCGGGGACGCCGCGCCCATGGGCGGCCGCTTGTGGCGTCTGCCGCCGTTTTCCGCCAACACCTGGCACCGCCACGTCCACCAATGGGAGCTCTACTTCGTGCTGGAAGGGAAAGGCCGGATCCGCGTCGGCGACCAGACGTTTTCCCTTGAGCGCCACGGATGCATCCTCGTGGCGCCCGGGAAGCTGCGGCAGATCTTCAATGACACCGCCGAGGAGGTCCTTTGGCTCATCCTCGGAGCGCCGCGCGAGTCGGCCCCTCTCAATCCATCGGATATCTACCCGGAGGATCCAAAGTCCTTGCCGGCCGAGCTTCACGGACGCGTCTGGCCTCCCGGGAAGAACTCATGAGGGGGAGGGGGCCGATGGCTTTCCCCGACCAAGAGCACACAACCTCGGGTCGCGGCATCGCGGCGGTCCTCGCGAGCGTTTTTCTCATCGCGTGTGGGCGACGGCAGGCGGCCGAGTCGGAGGTGAGGAGGATAGGCGCCGAGAATCTGGCCGTGTCCGTCGAGGCGCTGCGGCCGCCGGGAAACCATGTCGCCGTCAGGATGGCTGTCCCCGAAGCGGACTGGCCCGCGACCTTACGAGCGATCGAGCCGCAGACGGTGACCGTCGGGCCCCAAGGGGTGTTCGTCAAGCTCGAATCGGGCTTTGCCGGCGAATCGGGCGTGTTCATCGCCTTCACGGGAGTCAGCGTGCCGACCGGCAGCGGAACCGACCCCTCATTCGAGCACCTCGAGGGTCGGATCTACTGGTATCGCATCAAAGGCTGATTCGCCCGGCGCTCGGGATCGATGCGGGGCGGCATCAGCATCGTCGGCAGAAAGGCGGAGGAGCCATGGGCCTCGTCACTTATCGCGGCATCGTCAATCCCACCCAGTGCGACCACATGGGGCACATGAACGTGGCCTGGTACGTGGCCAAATTCGACGAAGCGACCTGGCAGCTGTTTACCGCCATCGGGCTCGGCCGTTCGCGCCTGGACGGCGAGAAGATCGGCATGGCGGGTGTCGAGCAGCACCTGGAGTACAAGCGGGAGCTTTTCGCCGGCGACGTCATCAGCGTCACCTCGACCATCCTCGAGATCAAGGACAAGGCGATTCGCTTCGCGCATGAGATGATTCGTGACGACACCGGAGAGCTCGCCGCGAAGACGGTCCTGGTCGCCGTGCACCTGGATGCCGTGACGCGCAAGGCCCGCGCCTTCCCGGCCGACGTCCGCGAGCGCGCCCAGGCGATGGTCGCCGTGCCAACGTAAGGCAGACGATTGAGCCGATCACGCACCGCCTCGATCCTTCACCGCCTGCGCCGCTGCGCCCCGGCCCTGGCCGGAATCGTCCTTCTTGTTTCGTCCGCTGCGGCCCAAAGTGCCGATCCGCCCGACGTGCCGGGGGGCGAGGAGCTCAAGAAGCTGATCCCCGACATCACCGCTGCCTGCGCCATGGTGCGCGGGAATTCGTCCATCTGGCCCTACCGCTCCTTTCCCTACGGACCGCTCGGCGTGGAAGCACGGAAGGCCAGCGCGGAGGACACCGAGAAGATCCGCGGTTTCCATCTGGGGCTCGCGGCCGCTGCCTGCGGAATCCCCCTGGAAAAGGTCACCGCGATGTTCCACTGCGGCCCGGACTGCTCCAGGAACCGCCGGGAGCACCTCGTCAAGCAGCTCCCGGAGCTGCGCGCCGCCATCTCCGCCTTCGAGAAAGCGCCGGGATTGCGGCTCCTGTCGATCTGGCTCCCGCGGGGAGAGCTGCGGGTCAACGACCTGTTCGTCATGGGCGGCCAGGCCCGCGAAGCGATTCCGAGCGCCCGCTTCGGTCTGGTCCCTTCCGGAAGCTGGAAGGATTGGAAAAGCCTCGAAGAATACCTGGCGAGCATCCACGTGCCCGACAAGGCGGTGAGCGATCTGACCGAGCGGATGTACGGAGCTGGGCTGTCGGCACTGATCCGGGACAAATCCGACACACGGGCGGTCGGGGTCGGCGTGGGCGACAACGAGAGCGGCCTGCTGTTCCTCCATGCCGGAGCTCCCGCTCCCCGTCTGGGGGGAATCCGGTGGGATGGCGCGAAGTATTCCGTCGTCGAAGAGGCGGGCAAGGGCGTCTGGTACTACGAGACCAATTGAGATGCCACCGAGCGCCGACCCCGAGGGTGCCTGCACGCGATCCCCGGTTTAGAATCGACGCAACCCGCCGCGAGGCGGATGCGGCGCGCTGATCTCATGAAGGAAGAGAAGATGCCGAAGAAGACGCCCCATTCCGAAATGCAATACCGCATCCTGGGCAAGACCGGGGAGCGGGTATCCGCCATCGGCCTGGGCGGCTGGCACATCGGAGGAAAGCAGGTCAGCGAGAACCTCAGCCTGCGCATCATCCGCACCGCAATCGATCGCGGCATCAACTTCATGGACAACTCCTGGGACTACAACAACGGCGCCAGCGAGCGCCGCATGGGGAGGGCCCTCGCAGGCGGCTACCGCAAGAAGGTCTTCCTCATGACCAAGATCGACGGCCGCTCCAAGAAGGAGGCGGCACGGCAGCTGGAGGAGTCGCTGCACCGGCTCAAGACCGACTGCATCGACCTGGTGCAGCATCACGAGGTCCTGCGCTTCGAGGACCCGCACCGGATCTTCGACAAGGAAGGGGCCCATGCGGCGCTGCTCGAAGCCCGCCGTGCAGGGAAGCTGCGCTACATCGGCTTCACCGGCCACAAGGATCCCCTCATTCACCTGCACACTCTGGAAGTGGCCCGGCTGAACGGCTTTCGCTTCGACACCGTCCAGATGCCGCTGAATGTCATGGACGCCCATTACCGCAGCTTCGAGAAGCTGGTCCTGCCGAAGCTGGTTCGCCAGAAAATCGGCGTGCTTGGGATGAAGAGCATGGGGAACGGCGTGATTCTCAAGGCCAAGGTAGCCACCCCGATCGAATGCCTGCATTACGCCTTGAACCTGCCGACCTCGGTGGTCATCACCGGGGTGGACAGCCTGGAGATCCTCGATCAGGCGTTCGAAGCAATGCATACCTTCCGGAAGATGGGGCCGGCCAAGGTGAAATCCCTGCTTTCCAGGACGGCCCGTGCCGCCTCGCGGGGCGAATTCGAGATGTTCAAGACCACCTCGATCTTCGACGCCACCGCCGACAATCCCGACTGGCTGGGGGAAGAGCCGAAGCGGGTGCAGCAGGTGATGCCGGAGTGAGCCGGCGCCTGGCGGAATCGCGAAGCTGATCTCGCGGCGCAAGGCTCGCCTGATAGAAAGCGTAAGGCAGGGCGGGGGTGGTTTTATGCCGGTCGTGCAGGTATCGAGCTCGGCCCGGATAGGGGCCCCCGCCCGGATCGTCTACTCCCTGATTGCCGATTACCGCAACGGCCATCCCCGCATTCTGCCGCTGCGCTATTACCCGCCGCCGCTGGAGGTGGAGCGCGGCGGGATAGGGGCGGGCACGATC
>DASTZC010000014.1 GCA_035764505.1 Candidatus Polarisedimenticolia bacterium | reverse complement strand
TCGGGGCCGGAATCGTCCTCTCGTTCCTCCTCGCCGTCGGCACCAACGCGCTGCGCATCGTGGCGGCGGCGCATCTCTACGAGATGGATCTGTACGGCCGGTGGATCACTCCTGAGATGCTCCATCGGCTCGCCGGGATCGTCCTGTACGCCGTCTCGCTTCTGCTGGCCTATCTCGCCGTCGAGAGGATGATCCCTCCGGCCGCCGGATCCTGGAGGGAGCGGCCCGTCCCGCCGGCATGGGTCCCGCTGGCCGGGTACCTGACCCTCACCCTCGGAGTGCCGTTGGCGGGGCGCGCCTGGCGCCAGGACCCGGCGGCCTTCCGGGAGCACGCGGCTTGCGTCAGCCTCGTCTGTCTGATCCTGGCTGCCGTGGTCTGGTCCGTACACCGCGCAGCGGGCGCGCGGCCGCCCGGGAGCCATGAAAGCCGCGCCGGTCGGTGCTAACATGCGGCCCCCAGCGCTCCGATCCGGGAGGCCGGCAGAGCTTGAAAGCCAGGATCCTCATCGTCGACGACGAGCCCGCGATTCTCGACAACATCCAGTACGTCCTCGAGGCCGAAGGGCTCGACACGCTGCGTCTCTCCGAGGGTCTGGCCGTCCTCCCGACCCTGGCCAAAGAGCGCGTCGATCTCATCCTGCTCGACATCGGCCTGCCCGACATCAGCGGATTGGATCTCTGCCGTGAGATCCGCCGGGCCCACGGCGTCCCCATCATCTTCCTGACCGCCCGCTCGGCGGAGATCGATCGAGTCCTCGGATTGGAGATGGGCGCCGACGACTACGTGCCCAAGCCCTTCTCGCCGCGCGAGCTGTCGGCTCGCGTCAAAGCGGTGCTGCGCCGGACGGCCGCCGCGGCGCCGCCGCGGGGACGGCACCCCGCCTTCGTTGTCGACACCGATCGGCGCCGCATCGACTACCGCGGCAGGACGCTGGAGCTGTCGCGCACCGAATTCGAGCTGCTGGTCACCTTCCTGCGCCGCCCGGGCCAGGTCTACTCGCGCGAGCAGCTCAAGTCGATCGTCTGGGAGCAGCCGGGCACCAGCCTGGAGAGGAGCGTCGACGGACACATCAAGAACCTGCGCGCCAAGCTGAAGGCCGTCGACCCTGACGGCGATCCGATCGTGACCCACCGGGGGGTCGGCTACTCCCTGAAAGAGTCCTGGTGAGACTGGGAAGCGCCCTCTTTCTCGCCTACTCGGCCATCTTCGCCCTCTGCTTCTCCTACCCGATCCTGCGCATCGCCTCCGATCTGCGGACGCGCTACCTCGAGTCGCTGGAAGAGCCGCTGGTGGACGAGGCGAACCTGCTGGCCACCCGCGTGGGCCACGAGATGGAGGCGGGAAGCTTCAGCCCCCATGAGTGGTCGAAGACCCTGCAGGAGGCGAGGGGGCGCGAGCTCTCAGCGAAGATTTACGAGATGCGCAAGGAGCGGGTCGATCGACACGTCTACATCACCGACGCCACCGGCAAGATCGTGTTCGACTCGCGGGATCCAGACAACGTCGGCGTCGACTACGGCAACTGGCGCGACGTCGGATTGACGTTGAAGGGAGAATACGGCGCCCGCACCACGCGGGAGGACCCGGACGATCCTGCCTCGGCGGTCCTCTATGTCGCGGCGCCGATCCAGGTCGGGGGAGAGACGGTGGGGGTGCTGACGGTGGCGGAGCCGACCACCAGCATCAATGCCTTCCTGCGCTCGGCCAAGCCGGAGATCTTCCGCATCGCGGCGCTCTCCGGGGCGGTGGCCGTCCTTCTGAGCCTGCTCGTCTCCTGGTGGATCGCCCGCCAGATTGGATCCTTGACGCGCTATGCCGAAGACGTTCGCGAGGGAAGGTCCGCCACGCTACCGCGCCTGGCGGGGATGGAGCTTAAGCGAATGGGTGACGCCTTCGATCGGATGCGCGAGGCCCTGGAAGGGAAGAAGTACGTGGAAGAGTACGTCCAGACCCTGACGCACGAGCTCAAGAGTCCCATCTCGGCGATCCGGGGAGCGGCGGAGCTGCTCCAGGAAGGGATGCCGGAAGCCGACCGTGCCCGCTTCCTGGCGAACATCCACGGCGAGGCCGTCCGCCTCGAGGATCTGGTCGAGCGCATGCTCGCCCTGTCGGAGCTGGAGACGCGCCGCTCGCTGCAGAGTGTCGAGCGTGTGCGGGTGGCGGAGCTGGTGCGCGGCGCGCAGGAAAGCAAGGCGGCGCTGCTGGCTCGCAAGCACCTGACGCTCCGCCTCGAGCTCGAGCCGGACCTCGAGATCGAGGGCGACCCCTTTCTGCTCCACCAGGCATTGTCGAACCTCCTGCAAAATGCCATCGACTTCAGCCCTCCGGGCGGCACGATCGTGGTGCGGGCCGTGTGCCAAGAGGCGACTATCCGTCTGGAGATCCAGGACCAGGGTCCGGGCATTCCCGAGTACGCCAAGGGGAAGCTCTTCCAGCGGTTTTTCTCGTTGCAGCGGCCCGACACCGGCAAGAAGAGCACGGGACTGGGTCTCAACTTTGCGCAGGAGGTGGCGAAGCTGCACCGCGGCTCCGTCCGGCTGGAGAATGTGGTGGCGGGCGGCCTGCTCGCCGTCCTCGAGCTGCCGCGCGCGGCTCAGAACATCACGGCGAAGGAAAGCCGGTAGAAGTTGTCGTCCAGATCCACCGGTCGCTCGTGCACCTCGCCGTGGTCGAACTGGATCTTGCGATCGTGCCCCGTCGTGAACCAGGTCAATCCGAAAGTGCGGGCACGCAGCGAAGTTTCCTCCAGGCCGCGGGTCGACTCGATCTCCTCCCAGCGCCCGGCCAGCTGCAGCCGCCCCGGTCCCACGTTGAAGGGCAGCAGCAGCCCTCCCTGCCCGTAGGTCCCGTCGATGTGGCGCGTGTCGAGCCCGGCCGTTTCATAGTCATCGTTGCGCTCGAGACGGGCTCCCTCCAAGGTGACGGCCCAGCGCTCGGCGAACGGCTGGTCGTAGAAGAACTCCGCCGCCCAGGCGTGGTAATCGCGATGCTCCGTGGTGAACCCGGCATCGTCACGCGCATCGACGCGGTCGTTCTGTGCGTCGACCTGTCCGGAAATCTGCAGGATGCGCTTCTGGCCCAGCGTCGTGCCGGTGTAGCTTGTGCCCGGCTCGGGGGTAAACCAGTTGTAGGAAAGCCGCACCGTCCCGCGCAGGCTGCTGCGACTGTTCACATCCTCCTGATCGCTGCCGTCGAACAGGGCGGTCCGATACTGGAAGCCGCCGTGGTTTCCCCAGACCATCCCGCCCAGGTCGCGCTGTCCCTCGATGGCCGGGCGCTGTGCCACCACGAACGAGCGGTCCACCAGGAGCTGATTGAATCCCGAGCAGAGGTTCTGGCGCAGGAAGGGGACCTTGAACTGCCCAGCCATGATCTGGAGCGCGTCGGCTTGTTTGTAGTTGAGGTAGGCGTCCTTGATCCGGAAGCCGGCGTCGTCGCGCAGTATCTTGCTCCCCTCGTTGTCCAGGCCGGCCTGCAGTGCGATCTCCAGCTTCTCTCCCAGCTGCGCGCGGAAGATGACTCGCATCCGGCGCACCGAGAAATCCTGGATGTTCTCCTCCTGCGGGGGAGGCGGGGCGGAATTCAAACCCGGGAGCAGCGGCAGGTCGGGACCGGAGTCGACCGCCCAGACCATCAAGCGGAAGTCGGCCTCCAGCTTTCCCTTCTCTCCCTCCACCAGCGTGACGACGGCGGACGCAGGCGTCTCCGCCGCCATGACGAGCCAGGCGAGAAGCAGCAGAGCCGCGGCCTTGCTGTCATGGCGGGCACGGATGATACCTTGCATTCTCCAATCCCCCTCAAAGCGCCCGGACCGTCCGGGGCCGGCGCATTGTATCCGAACATATATAATGAAGTCTCGCGCAGCGCGCCCCCGGCCGACCCTGCGGGGTGGCCTCGACTCCGCTTTCCTCCCCCGGCCGGGAGGGCCAAACCCTATGATATGATGCCGAACGCTTTCGGCAGGCCAACCACCCGGAGTCGTCTTGCCACCCTCCCGCACCCTCCGCGCCTTCCCGGCCGCTGCTGTTCTCATGATCGCAACGTCGCTCCAGGCGGCGGACAAGACCGCCTGGCCGCGCGAGATCAAGGCGGAAGAAGGCCGCATTCTGGTCTACCAGCCGCAGCCCGACGGCTATGAAGGAAACATCCTCACCGGCAGAGCGGCGGTCTCGATCAAGCTCAAGACCAAGCCGGAGCCGGTGTTCGGCACCGCCTGGTTCCGGGCCCGCGTCGACGTGGATCGCGAGCACCGCACCGTCCAGTACGCCGACGTCACCATCCCGAAATCGCGGTTCCCGGGAAGCACGCCCGAGAGCGAGCAGAAGCTGGCCTCGCTGATCGAGAAGGAAGTGCCGAAATGGGAGTTCGACGATTCCCTCGACCGGCTGATTGCCAGCCTCAGGCTGGTGGAGAAGGAGAAGAAGTACGCCGATGGATTCAACACCAAGGCGCCCCGGATCCTGATCGAGAAGGTTCCGGCGGTGCTGGTCCTTCTGGATGGCGAGCCGATCCTGAGGGACGTTCCGGACTTCGAATCGCTCAAGCGCGTCGTGAACACCCCTTACTTCCTCGTCTTCGACGGCAAGGCCTACTACCTCAACGGCTCCGCCGTCTGGTTCACAGCGGCCGATCTCAAGGGTGAATGGGAAGCGGTCAAGAAGCCGGGCAAGGAAGTCGCGAAGTACTACGAGAAGCTCCAAGCTCCGAAAAAGGGCGAGGAGCAGCCGAAGCCTCCCCAGGATTCGAAGCAGAAGCCGCCGCGCATCATCTTGTCCACCCAGCCTGCGGAGTTGATCCTCCTGGATGGGGAGCCGAAGTACACTCCCGTCACCGGAACCGATCTCCATTACGTGACCAACACCGGGAGTGCGATCATCCTGGACGTTCCCAGCCAGGACACCTACGTGCTGATCTCGGGACGCTGGTATCGCAGCAAGGGGATGAAGGATCCCTGGGAGCTCGTGAAGGCGGACGCCCTGCCGGCCGATTTCAAGAAGATCCCACCTACGTCGCCCATCGGCGAGGTGCTCTCCAGCGTGGCGGGGACCGAGCAGGCGGAAGATGCGTTGATGGAGGCCCAGGTCCCCCAGACCGCCGCCGTCCGGCGCGACCAAGCCAAGGCAGAGGTCGACTACGACGGCCCGCCGAAGTTCGAGAAGGTTTCCGACGACGTGGAATACGCCGTCAACACCGCCTCGCAGGTCCTGCGCATAAAAGGGAAGTACTACCTTTGCGACCAGGCGGTCTGGTACATCGCCGACACGCCGGAGGGCCCATGGATCGTCGCCGACCGGGTGCCGCCCGAGGTGCAGCAGATTCCTCCCGACAAGCCGGTGTACAACACGAAATATGTCTACGTCTACGATTCCAACCCCGAGGTGGTCTACGTCGGGTACCTGCCCGGCTATGTCGGCTGCTATCCCTACTACGGTACCGTCGTCTGGGGGACCGGCTGGTACTATCCCCCCTATGTCTCGCCCTACGTCTACTATCCGCACCCGGTGACCTTCGGTTTCAATGCCCACTACAACCCCTATTACGGCTGGAGCCTTGGATTCAGCGTCGGCTATGGTCCCTTCGTCTTCTCCTTCTGGGGGGGCGGCTACTACGGCGGGTACTATGGCGGCTACTATGGTCCGGTCTACCGTCCTCCTTATTATGGCGGCGGGGGCGGAGTCGTCCGCCCGCCGGGCGGATACAATCCGGGGCGGCCGCGTCCCACGCCCTACGGGACGAACAGCAACGTCTACAATCGCGCCGAGAACCGGGCGCGCACCGCTTCGACGACGGACAAATCGACGCGGCCGCAGGCGCGAAGCGCGGCGGGTGCTTCCAACAATCTCTATTCCGACCGCAGCGGCAACGTCTATCGCCGGGACGGCAGCGGGTCGTGGCAGACCCGGGAAGGAAGCTCATGGAAAGGATCGGGAAACAGCGGCTTGAATCGCGACTACACGGCGCGCCAGAACGGGGCGCAGCGCACCCAGGGATATCGGGGCGGCTATGGCGGAGGATATCGCGGCGGCGGGGGCCGGGGCGGCGGGCGTCGATGAGACTGCTTCCGCGGCTCGCGGCACTGCTTCTCTGTGCTCTGACCTTCCCGCAGCTCTTCGCGCAGACCCAGAATCCGCCGCCATCCAATCCGCCGCCCCCCTCCGTCAAGGACAAGCTCTTCTTCGGAGGAGGGCTGGGATTGTCTTTCGGCGATGTCGATTACGTGGAGGTCGCGCCCCTGATCGGCTATCGCTTCATGCCGAAGCTGGACGGCGGCATGCAGCTATTCTACCGCTGGGTCAACGATTCTCGCTATGCCGAGGACATCAATACCGACGAATACGGCGCGACCCTCTTCACGCGGTACTTCGTCCTGCCGAGCATCTTCCTGGAAGGGGCCTACGAGTTTATCAACTATGAATTCGTCCTCCCCAACTTCGACACGGAGCGGGATACCGCCAACAGCTTCCTGGCGGGAGGCGGCTACAGCGCGCCGATCGGCCGCGGGGCCGGCTTTTATTTCTCGGCACTGTACAACTTCAACTATGACAAGAACGATCTGACCAGCCCTTATGGCGACGCCTGGCGGATGCAGGCTGGAGTGACGGTCGGCTTCTGACCAACGGTCATGCGGTGAGCGTGGGGCGATCCTGTTCTCCTGGGGAGAGAGACGGAACTCCACGCGATGAAAGCCATGGCTCATGGAAGGGAGGTACCGTAGATGCGCATGCGCCGGAGCGTCAAATGGCTGACCCTGATCGCTGGGATGCTGGTCTTCGGGGGCGGGTTGGTCTTCTGGCTCGTGTCCGGTGGGACGCCTGAGCTGGTGCCCACGCCGAACCTGTACGCCGATTCCGAGACGAATCCGTTCACGGATGTCCCGGTCGAGTTCCGCAACAACCAGGTGGATGTCCTCTATGTCACGGACCGTCGCAGGATCGAAGGCTCAGCGGAGGACATGGTCGCCTACGACTTCGGCCGATCCCCTTCGATGGCGTTCGGTTCCGCGGTCATCCAGTATGGCGAGAACGTCACCTGGGACGAGCTGGTCAAGGCTTCCCGGAGCCGGAAGCGCGAGGGGCCCCTCCCCCGTGAGCTCGTGAAGGTCGAGGAGAAGGGGCGATTCCCGCCGACGCCATGGCCGTTCGACCCCCAGGCCGACTGGACCGACCATAGGATCCACTACGACCCGAAGGTCGTGGCGGAGCACGAGCGTGTCGCCGAGCTCTTCCGGAACGACGTGCGCTCGCGTCTCGCGAAGACGCCAAGGAAGGACGTCTACGTCTTCGTCCACGGTTACAACAACGACTTCGAGCATGCCGTCTCCGTGATCGCCGCCATCTGGCATTTCCTGCCCCGTCAGGGCGTCCCGATCGCCTACACCTGGCCTGCGGGGATGGGAGGGCTCCGCGGCTATTTCTACGACCGCGAGTCCGGCGAGTACACGATCTTCCACCTCAAAGAGATCATGCGCATCCTGGCGAACATCCCGGAGATCGAAAAGATCCATTTCATCGCACATAGCCGCGGCTCGGACGTGCTCCTGACGGCGCTTCGTGAGATCCTGATCGAAAGGGGCGGGCGCGATTACGTACCACCCGGAGATCGCAAGTTGGGCAACGTGATCATCGCGGCGCCGGATCTCGACCTGGAAGCGATCTCTCAGCGCATAACGGCCGAGGAGGTTCCGGCAAAGATCGACCATCTGACCGTGTACATGTCCAAGTCGGACGAAGCGATCGGCTTCTCGACCTGGCTGTTCGTGAGCCAGAAACGAGTCGGGCGTATCGTCCAGGAAGACTTGTCCGATGTCCAGAGACAACGGGGAAGCGTCATGGGTTATGGGGGAGGGGCCTTCGTCAGCACGAATCTCAAGGCAGGTTTCATCGGGCACAGCTACTTCTACTCCAACCCTGCGGCGCTTTCCGACATCATCTTGATCCTGCGGGACAACCGGGATCCAGGAGAGGCGAGCGGCAGGCCCTTGGTGCGGCTCGGTCCCGGGTTCTGGCGTCTCGACGACGGGTATCCGACCCGCAAGCCCGCGCCCTAGCGCAGCGACTCCTCGATCTTTTTCTGGATCACGCTGAAGAAGGGGTTGCAGCGCAGGCGGGAGAACATTCCGAGAGGCACCACCAGCGCGCCGCTCTCGCCGCGCGCCATGATCCCTCCGAGATTGAACCGTGGCCCCTCTCCGGCGGCCGGCTCCAGACCATACACCGGATCGTCGGGAGGGAAGGGGAGGGCGACGTGGCCGAGGGAGAAGATGCCCGCGGGCCAGGTCAGCGGCAGGTCCTCCTGGACGAAGTCGTTCGAGCCGGCGATCCGGCTCATCGAGGCGATGCGGTCCGTCGCCTCTGACGGGTTGCCGATGATGGTGACGCGGTAGGGGAGATCGCCCGCCGCCCGCAGCCGCTTCAGCTGCTCCACCGGTCCCGCCGCCAGGAACCCCTGTATCTTCTCCTCCCGGTTGATGTCGAACACCACCAGCTCGTTATCGCCGCGCGGCAGGAGCTCGAGCAGTCCGTGCACCACCTCCGCCGAGGTGACCGTCGAGTCGACCAGCGACTGGAAGACCATCACCTTGGGCATTCCCGCCAGCTGCTTCTTCTCCACAGCATCCAGCAGCTCGGCGCGCAGGACCCGCGTCAGGCGGTGGATCTGGTTCGCGGCGTTGACCGGGAAGGAATTGTACTTGTAGGGATCGAACTCCGGCAGAACGTCGAGCCAGGCCGATTTCTCGAAGCGGGGAAGGAAGGAAAGCGACGCGAGGATGTTGGTGAGCACCGCGGCCTTCGAGATCCCGATGGCCGGCGAGACGAGATAAATCCTCGCTGGGCGCGGCAGGCTCGAATCCGCCTGCGCCCGCACCGAGTAGAGGCTCACCAGCGCGGCGCCGGTGGAATGTCCCCCCGCCAGGAGAGGCTTGCCAGAAGCGCGCGCCGCCACCTGCTTTGCCGCCAGGACCACCGCGCCGTACCAGTCCTGCCATCGCACTTTCAGCAGTCCCGAGGGAACGGTGCCGTGACCCGGCAGGCGCAGGACGACCACGTAGCACCCCTGCCTCTGGAAGATCTCGCCTATCGTCCGCATGCTGTAAGGCGAATCGGACAGGCCGTGGACCAGCAAGACGCCGCACTGGATCTCTCCGGCCGGCGTCAGCTCATAGGAATGGTTGTAGGGAGTGTCGAGCGCCAGGTGCGATGGGACGCTGGCGGGGTTGTAGCGGCCGTAGACCATCTTGTCGGCAGCCGCGGGATTATCGAGAATGCGGCCTCGCACCTCCGCGGCAAGGCGATCCTCGAGGCGGCGGTAGTCTTGGAAGGTCGCCGGAGCGCCGGGCGCGCCCGCCGTGAAGTCCTGCAGCGCCAGCCGGTGCCACGGCCGCAGCTCCGGTAGCCGGTGGCGCGCCTGGATTGCGAAAACCAGGACGACGGCCGCCAGCAGGCTGGCCCCGAAGGCGAGCAGGATGAGCAGCCAGCGTGTGGTGCGGTGGAGGAGACTCACGACAATCTCGCTCCGGCCCGCAAGGCGCGGTGCTCACTCATGTGTATCTCAACGCCGGCGGGGCGGCGGCCGAGACGGATCTGCATTCGAGCAATACGGCGTCGGTGCATGGCTCCTCAACCGCCGAGGGCGATGGCCGTCCCGACCATGGCGATGCCCACGGCCAGCAGACACGTCCCGATGAGCCAGGGGCGGCTGTTGGTCTCCTTCCCCCAGCGATAGCCGACATAGAACAGCATCGCCAGGAGCAAGCCATTGGAGACCCGCAGCGCGAAGAGCCGATCCTGAAAGATCAGGAACGGCACGACGGCGGGAATGGCCGAAAGGACCACCAGCCAGAACGAGGCGATGGCCCCGTAGACATCGGCTTTCGTCAGGGTCGTCTTCAGCGGATGAAAGGTCCGCAGGCGTTTCAGGATGTCACGGTAGAGGCGCTCGCGCTCGGCGGTCGAGGTGATCGCCGCCAGTCGCGGGTCGAGCTCCGAGCTTATGATCTCCAGCGCTTCGCCGTCGCCGCGGGCCCGCTGGACGGTATGCAGCAGATGCACGCTGCGTCCTCTTTCGAACATCGAGCCGAGGATGTACATCACGCCGTCGATCAGGCCCCAGGCGATGTTGCAGCCGATGATCCCGATCAGCATCTCCTTGGTCGCGTCCACCCCTTCGTGGACGACCAGGCCCGCCCCGAGAGTGAAGCTCAGGACCATGATCAGCCCGAAGAGGATTTCCCCCAGGCGGTCACCCAGGTCGAGATAGCGCGCCACGAAGCGCTCTTTGTTCGCGGGTGGGGCTGACGCTGAGGGGGACCTCGCGGTCATGGCTGCATCGACGTGCGCGACAGATCGTCCGGCAGGTAGTAGCAGAACAGCGCGATGAGCGCGTAGACGCAGATCAGCAGCGCTCCCTTGAACCAGTTCGACCTGCCGTCCCCGGCGATCACCAGGGTTACCAGCGCGGAGAGGAAGATAAGGACTGCGCCCACCGTCCCCACCACCAGGTTCATCGGCTGCGGGGCGAGGAAGCCGCTGACGAGGACCAGAGCCGGGGCGACGAACATCGACAGCTGCAAGCCGCTGCCGATAGCGATGCCGATCGACAGATCCATCTGGTTCTTGCGGGCCGACGCGACCGCGGCGTAGATCTCGGCCGCCCCTCCGATCAGCGCCAGCAGGATGATGCCGATGAAGGCCTTCGAAAGACCCAGAGTCCGCGCCGTCTCCTCGATCGAGCCGACCAGGACCTCGCTGATGAAGGCCAGCGCCACCGAGGTGGCCAGCAGGACGCCGATTGCCAGACCCTGGCTCCACTCCGGCTCCTCGTGATGTCCGCCGCTGCCTTCCGCCGCGAAGAAGCCAGGGTGGGTCTTCAGCATGAAGACCAGGCTCAAGAGGTAGGCCAGGAGCAGCACGCCGGCAACCGTGTAGTTGAGCTGCTGCTCGATCGGTGCGGTCTCGGGCGTGATGAAATTGTGGAAAAGGCTCGGCACGATCATCGCCAGCGCGGCGAGCAGCAGCAGGGAGCACTGGTTGCGCGCGGCGCGGGCGTTGTACTCCTGCTCCTTGTAGGCCGTGCCGCCGACGAAGAAGGACAATCCGAGCGTGAACAGGATGTTGGCGAGCATGCCGCCGACGAGCGACGCCTTGACCAGCGCAATCTCTCCGGCACGCAGCGCCACGAAGGCGATGATCAGCTCGGGGGCGTTGCCGAACATTGCGTTCAGCAGGCCGCCGATCGCGGGGCCGGTGCGCATCGCCAGCTGCTCCGTGGCCTGCACCAGGATGGCCGCCAGGGGGACCAGCCCTAGCGCCGCGGTGACGAAGACCCACATGGCGGCGGCGCCCGTATGCTCGATGACGAGCGCGATCGGGAAGAAGACGATCAACCAGTTGATCGGCTGGCGCAGGAAGGCTCGCATCGGCTCCCCGGGGCCGCGCGGGGCGGCGCGTCGCGGACGTTTCGAAGTTGGCACGCGGAAGCCCCGGGTCCGGCCCGGAGCGTTGTTTCCTGAAGGCCGCCGGCACTACGGCGTCGGCGGTGCCTCGGTCGCGGGAGGCGTGCTCTCCGAGGCGGGGTTCCCCCCGGGCTCGGCCGGCGTCATCGCCTCCGGGGACCAGCCGCCGCCCAGCGCCCGGTAGAGCTCTACCAGGGCGTCCATCTGGGAGCCGCGCGTCCGGGCGAGGAGGCGCTCTTCGTCGAAAAGGTTCTGATCGGCGATCAGGATCTCGAGGTAGTTCGACAGCCCGGCGTTGTAGCGCCGGCGTGACAGCTGCGCGGCGTCGCGCAGCGCCTCCACCCCCGTCTCGCGCTCGACCCGCGCTTCCTCCAGCTTCTGGATCGACACCAGCGCGTCGGCCACCTCGCGAAACGAGTTGAAGGCCGATCGCTGGTATTGCGCCAAGGCGATGTCGAAGCGCGCCTTGGCCGCCTCGTAGTTGCGCTTGATGCGGCCTCCCTGGAACAGCGGCTGGAACAAGCCGGCCCCGAGCGACCAGACGCGGGCGCCCGAATTGGCCAAATCCGAGAGGTCGTGGCTGGCGCCGCCGAAGAAGCCGGTCAGCGAGATGGTGGGAAAGAACAGCGCCTTGGCCGCGCCGATGTCGGCGTTGGCGGCGACCAGCAGCTGCTCGGACTCCAGGACGTCGGGTCGCCGCTCGAGCAGGGCCGAAGGGAGGCCGGCGGGAACCGAGGGGGGATGCGACTGCTCGTCCAGCGAGTTGCCGCGCGGCACCGGCCCGGGAGCCTGCCCGAGGAGAAGATGGATGAGGTTTTCCTGGAAAGCGATCTCCTGCTCCAGCTCCGGAATGGCGGCGGCAGTCCGCGCCCGGTTGGCGATCGCGGAGTTGAGCTCCAGCTGGTTGGAGACGCCTCCCTCGACCCGGCGGCGGTAGAAGGCGACCGTCTCGTCATTTACTTGAAGCGTGCGCCGGGCGATCTCCAGCTCCAGGTCGAGGCCGCGCATATCGAAATAGGCGCGCGCCACGTCGGCCACCAGGGTGATGGCCACGCCGCGGCGCGCCTCCTGGGAGGCGAAGAAGACGGCGGTGGCCGACTCGCGCTCCCGGCGGAGCCGCCCGAACAGGTCGATCTCCCAGGACATCCCGAAGCCGAGGTTGTAGTTCTGGAACTTGCGGTCCTGCACGCCGAGGTTCTGCGCCGGATCCGTAAGGGTGGAGAGCTGCTCGGTGGTGTAGCCGCCGGTGAGATTCACCTCGGGAAAGAGGAAGGATTTCGCGATGCCGGCCCGGGCGCGCGCCTCCTCGACGCGCCCCGCCGCTATCCGCAGGTCGAAGCTCCCTTGCAATGCCTGATGGATCAGCTCCTGCAGGGCGGGGTCCTGGAACACCTCCCACCAGGGGAGGTCGGCCAGGGATTGCTCGGTGGCCTCTCCTTCCAGGGGGCGATGGGTGGCAGGCGACTCGATCGGGGGCCGCTGGTAGCTGGGACCGAGGAGGCAGCCCGTCTGCAGGGTTGCAAGAGTCAGCAGGCCGGCGAGGACCGCGGCGGCGCGAGACTGCCTCATGCGTGGGTGCCCCCGCCCCCGGGCGCGGTGGCGGGTCCGTGCGGGGCCCCGGCCACCGGGGCGAGATCGGGTGATTTCGCCTTGCCCTTGCGTCCGAGACCTTCCACGAAGGAGAAGTTCCCGGGAATGATGAACACCCCCATGGCCGTGGCGATCAGCATCCCCCAGAAGACCGCCGTCCCCATGACGTTCTGCGCCGCCGCGCCGGCGCCGTTCGACAGCATCAGAGGGACGACGCCCAGGATGAAGGCGAAGGCGGTCATGAGAATCGGCCGGAAGCGCAGCCGGGCCGACTCGATCGCGGCTTCGATCACCGATTTCCCCTCCTGCTCGTGCTTTGCCTTGGCGAACTCGACGATCAGGATGGAGTTCTTCGCGGCCAGGCCGATCAGCATGATGAGGCCGATCTGCACGTAGACGTTGTTGTCGTAGCCCATCAGCCAGGTGCCGAAGAAAGCTCCGAGGGCCACCAGCGGGGAGCCCAGCAGGACCGCCCACGGCAGGCGCCACGATTCGTACATGGCGGCCAGCAGCAGGAAGACGAAAAAGATCGCCATGAGGAAGGTGGGGCCGGCGGGGGGGGCGACCTTCTCCTGGTACGACATCGACGAGTAGGCGAAGCCCATCTCCTTGGGCATCGTCTTCGCGAAGACTTCTTCCAGCGCCTTCAGCGCCTGCCCCGAGGTGAACCCGGGGGCCGGCACGCCGCTGATCTCGACCGAGCGGAACAGGTTGAAGCGATTGGTGACTTCGGTGCCGGCTTCGGAAGTAATGCTGACCAGCGTGGCGAGAGGCACCATGTTCCCGGTGGTGCCGCTGCGCACGTAGACCTTGCCGATGTCCTCAGGCTGGCGGCGCGCGTCGCCTTCCGCCTGTACATAGACGCGGTACAGCCGTCCGAAGCGGTTGAAATCGTTGACATAGGTCCCGCCCAGGACCGCCGACATCGCCTGGAACACGTCGTTCACCGGCACGCCGAGCTTGCGCGCCTTCTCCCGATCGAGGTCCACCTTCACCTGCGGGTAGCGCGGGTCGAACGAGGTGAACAGGTTGGCGAGCTCTTTCCGTTGACGTGCTTCCTGGAGAAAATCGCGGGTCTTCTCCCCCAGCTCCGCCACGCTCAGCGCGCCGCTCTTGTCCTGAAGGAGGAAGTTGAATCCGGCCGAGGCGCCGAAGCCCGAGATGGTCGGGATGTTGAACGGGAAGATGATGGCGTCAGGGATGGCCGCGAACTGCTGCTGCAGGCGTCCCATGATTCCCCGGACGTGCAGCGCCTCGTCGTGGCGCTCCTCCCACGGCTTCAACCGGACGAAGATGCTGCCGAAGTTGGGCTGGTAGGTGCTGGTCACCATGCCGTATCCGCCGATCGTGGTGAAGGCGTCGATCCCTTCCGTCTTGCCGAGAATCTCCTCCACCTGCGCCAGGACGGCGCTGGTGCGCTCCAGCGAAGCGGCCGCGGGAAGCTGCACGTTGACTCCGATGATCCCCTGGTCCTCGTCGGGGACGAACCCGGCCGGCAGCGTCATGCCGAAAAGCGCGGCGCCGGCGATCACCCCGGCGATGATCACGATGGTGATCCACCCCTTGTGCACCAGGATCTCGGCCACGGAGACGTAGCCGCCGGTAGCCTTCTCGAAGAGCCGGTTGAAGCCGTCGAAGAAGCGGGTCAGCAGCCCCTTCTTGCCGCCTTCCTTCTTGGGCTTCAGGAGCATGGCCGACAGCGCCGGCGACAGCGACAAGGCGCTGAAGGCGGAGAGCAGCACCGAGATTGCGATGGTCAGGGCGAACTGCTGGTACATCCGCCCGGTCAGCCCGCCCAGAAAGGCGACCGGGACGAACACGGCCGACAGGATCAGGGCGATTCCGATGACCGGAGCCGAGACCTCTTTCATCGCCTGGACCGTGGCTTCCTTCGGAGTCTTGCCGTGCTCGATGTGGTGCATGACGGCCTCGACCACGACGATGGCGTCGTCGACCACGATGCCGATGGCCAGGACCAGGCCGAACATCGACAGGGTGTTCACCGAGAAGCCGAGGATGGGGAAGAAGATGAAGGTCCCGACCAGCGACACCGGCACCGTCAGCAGCGGAATCAGGGTGGCTCTGAAGTTCTGCAGGAAGATGAAGACGACCAGGGTGACCAGGATGATCGCCTCGACGAAGGTCTTGACGATCTCATGAATCGAGGCCTCCACCGCCGGCGTCGTGTCATAGACGATCTTGTACTCCATGTCGGCGGGGAAGAAGCCGCTGGCCTGCTCCATGGTGTGGTAGATGGTCTCCGCCGCCTTGAGCTGGTTGGCGCCGGGAAGCAGGTAGACCGCCATGGCGCCGGCGGGCTTGCCGTTCAGCCGTCCGAAGGAGTTGTAGTCCTGCGAGCCGAGCTCGGCGCGCCCCACGTCCTTGATCCGTATCGCCCCGCCCGTCTCGGTCTCGCGGATGATGATGTTCTCGAACTCATCCGGGGTGGTGAGCCGTCCCGGCGCGCTCACCGTGTAGGT
>DASTZC010000013.1 GCA_035764505.1 Candidatus Polarisedimenticolia bacterium | reverse complement strand
AGCGCCGGCGGTAAAGGGAGGTGTGGTAGATGCGCTCCCGATTCAGGAAGGGCTGCAGGATGGCGGCGCGCTCGCGACGGTAGATCTCCTCCGGCACCCATTCGTACTCGGCCCGGACGTTGCGCTCGTACTCGTCGAACGTCGCTTCGTCGGCACCGAGGATCGACAGGTCGATGTCCATGATCAGTGCCTCGTCGGTGGTGTGCGGCTTCCCGGAATGCGCGGTCGCCAGGATCATCCCCTGGACCCGCGCCTTCTCCTCCTCCGGGCGCCCGAGCTCGTCCATGACGTGCAGGGCCCAGGCGGCGGAGCGCGCCTCGTTGTCCTGTCGCCGAAGATCGTAGACGGCGTCGTGGAACAGCACGGCCCAGCGGACTTCCTCGAGATGGACGGCGCGGCTCCAGGCGCCGCTCACCTCGTTCACGCAGCTTTCGAGGTGCGCGAGGCTGTGATAGCGGCGATGGGGCTCCGAGTAGGCCGCCGTGAGCTGCTCGAGCAGCGTCTTCTTCAGCGCCTCGATCTTCTCCGTCCGCGCCGTCCACTCCTTGGTGAAATCCTTGATCTTCCCAGGCTTCTTCCGTGGATACCATTCGAGCAGGACGGAGAACAGCGTATCGGAGACGGTTGTGGTCGTTGCCGGTGTGTCCGTCGCCACGGGATCCAGGGCGGCGAGCCGCATGGCCCGGCCGTAGAAATCGGCGAAGTCCTTGCGCGACAAACGGGCGCGCTGCGCCCGCAAGGCGTCGTACATGCCGAGGATCGCCCATTCCCACAGCCTGGTTCCGAAGTTGTAGGCGATCATGGCGATGCCGATCTCGCGGCGGATTCGATCGACTTCCTCGCGGTCCAGCCCCACCTTCGCGAACCAGGTGAACTGCCGGTCGATCGTCTCCTGCTCCTCGGACGAGTCGAGGAAGGGCTCCAGCAGCGCGCCCCAGACGGAGCTGCGCCGCTGGGTCGGCAGGTCATGAAGGTCGACGAATGCGAGGAGCGCCTCCCTGTCCCGGGGAACCTGGGGGATGAAAAGGACCTCGCCGCTCTTCAGCCGCAGCTGGGAGGGATAGGAGGCCAGGTTGATTTCCTGGATTTGGTCCTTGGTGATGCTGCCGGAGGGAAAGACGCTGGCAGGCTCGAACCCGTAGTTGCTGAAGCGCAGCATGGAGTCTTCCAGCGTCACGCGGGTCCGGTCCCAGCGCAGCAGCCGGGCCAGCGTCTTCCAGTACCCGGGATGAAAGAGAGCGCGGACGAACAGGTCTTCGGTTCCGTAGCGGCCCGGCTTCGACTCCATATGCCCCCCGCGCCAGTCGTTTGGAGAGAGATGCCGAGGTCGGGGTCTGGTAGAGGGTCCGGCGGCGATCGCGGGGGTTTTTCGCTCCATCCGCGATTCGGAGTCGGAATATACCGCCGCCGGCGATCCCGCCGCAATGAAGAAAATCGCCAAAAGGTGCCACAAGACTTGCGCGCCTGAGCCCACCTCGACCGCCGGGTGTGGGTAGGCAGTCCGGTTCCTGTTGCGGCCCCCGAAAGGGCTATGGTAAATTTCCGGGCTCGATGGGGCAGGCGAATGCTCGCCGCCTCCAATAAAGCCCGTTCGGAGCGCCAGACGTCGTGAACCATGCCGCAGCCATGAGCCACCCGATCGATCCCGCGCAGCCGTCTCCCCTGAGCCCCGACTGGGGCAAGATCATGATGTGGCTGTTCCTGATGAGCGACGCGATGTCGTTCGCGGGGCTGCTGTGCGCCTATGCAGCGGTCCGGATGAGCAATCCGCTGTGGCCGGTCCCGTCGTCGATCCTCGGAGTCCCGCTCACCGCCCTCAACACCTTCATCTTGATCTGCTCGTCGGTCACCATGGTCAAGGCGGTCTCGGCGATCCAGCATGGAAACGTCGCCGGCCTCAAAAAGTTCCTGGCGCTCACGATGCTGGGAGGCGCCAGCTTCCTCGGGATCCAGGCCTACGAATGGACCCACCTTATCAATGAGGGGCTCACGGTCCAGAAGAGCCTGTTCGGCGCCACCTTCTATGTCCTGACCGGCTTCCACGGCTGCCACGTCCTCAGCGGCGTCATTTACCTGGGCTTCATCCTGGCCGCCGCGGCGCGGGGACGTTACAGCGCGCAGCGCTGGGGCTCGGTCGAGATCGTCGGGCTCTACTGGCATTTCGTGGATCTGATCTGGATCCTGGTCTTCACCTTCGTCTATCTGATCTGAGGCGGGAGATGGAAGCGGCCGAGCACAAAGAGCCGAATTACATGGGGGTGTTCTGGGCGCTTCTCGTCCTGACGCTCGCGGAAGTCGGCATCTTCTACCTGCACCTGCCCAAGCTCGTCATGATCATCAGCCTGATCACCATGGCGCTCGCCAAGGCGGGGCTGGTGGCGGCCTACTTCATGCACTTGGCGCTGGAGAAGCGCACCCTCGCCCTGATCGTGGTCTCGCCGCTGATCCTGTCGGCCGTGATCATCATCGGGCTGACACCCGATTCGGTGTTCAACTATCCCCGCAAGCCGCCGGAGCGCTGGGTCCTGCCGGGCCAGGAAGAGCCGCAGCAGGGAACGGAGCCCGCCGGCCAGCCCGCGCCCGCTCCCGACACGAAGCCGGCGGCGCCTCAAGCTCCCGCCGACGGCGGCCCCGCCTAGCTCGCCCGCGATCCATCCCGGCTTGCGGCTCGCTTGCGTAGCCGCGCCTGACGCGGCGCCTCGAGGCGCCTTGCAATCCGGGCGGCTCGCCGGCCTCGACGCGGCCCTTCCGAAGCAACCTGACTTTCCCGGCTCAACCGCGCGGCGGGTACATCCAGTAGAGCATCACGTAGACCATCACGCCGGTGATGGAGACGTACGCCCAGATGGGAAAGGTCCATCGCGCGATGCGGCGGTGCGAGACGAAGCGCTCGCGCAGGGCGAAGGTCAGGGTGATGATCGCCAGGACCGGCACGCTGGCGGCGAGAATCGTGTGGGAAGCGAGCAACGTGAGGTAGAAGGTCCGCACCAGTCCGGTTCCCGGGAAGCGCACCGAGCCGACCTGCGCGTGATAGGTGATGTAGGAGGCGAAGAAGAGGAGCGAGGTGACGCAGGCGGAAATCATACAGGCGCGGTGCGCCGCGATCTCCCGGCGCCGGATGAAGCGGTATCCCGACACCAGGAAGATGAAGCTCATCAAGTTCAGGCTGGCATTGAGATGGGGGAGGGTCTGGATGATGCTCATGCGCCCGGGCGGCTCAGATCGATCTGTCCGTGAAGCATGTCGTCAGCGAGCTCACCCGCCGCTCGAGGCGAGGGCCGCGAGATCGCCGCGCAGCTTCTTCATGTCGTCCGTGTCGGTCGACTGGTAGTAGCCACGGACGCGCGCCTGGCGATCCACCAGGACCAGCGACACGCTGTGCAGGATGGCATCGGGCGAGGTGTCGACTGGAACGGGCGAATTCGACGCCACCTTGAAGCCGTTGCGGGTCAGATCGTCCAGCCGATCCTTGGGGCCGGTCAGGAACAGCCAGCGCTTCGGGTCGGCCTCGAAGTCCTTGGCATATTTCGCCAGCGCCTGCGGCGTGTCGTTTCCCGGATCCACGGTCAGGCTCATGAGCAGGACGTCTTTCCAGCGGGGCAGGGCGAACGCCTGCACCTTGACCATCTGCGCGGTTACCTGCGGGCACTGTGCGGCGCAGTTGGTGAAGATGAAATCGACTACGCTCACCTTGCCCATCATCTCCTGGCGCGTGACCGTCCGTCCGCTGCGGTCGGTCAGCGAGAATTCGGGAAGGCTGGCGAGGATGGGGAGCTTCGCGGCCCGGGATGAAGCGCTGTATTTTGTCCCCAGATAAGCTGTCGCGACGCCGCCGATCACCAGGAGCAGGACGGCCCACAGGATCGCCGTCGGCAGCTTGCGCGTCGGTTCGCTCAACGCCCGTCCTTTCCGCGGCGCAGCGTCAGATACGATGCCGCGGTGAAGGTCACCGCCGCGAACAGCAGCGTCACCGCGATGCAGGTGGGCCACGAAGGGAGGCCGGCCATCGCCTCCGCCGGAGCGCCGCGCTCCAGGACCCGCCGCAGCGCGGCCACGCCGTAGGTCAGCGGGTTGATGCGCATCAGGATTGCCAGCCACCCCGGCGCCCCCTCGGCCGGGAAGAATGCCCCGGACAGCAGCCACAGCGGCATCAGGAAGACCGTCATGATGGCGTGGAACCCCTGGGTCGATTCCATCCGCCAGGCAATGCAGAAGGAAAGGGCCGTCAGCGCGAAGGCGACCACCACCTGGATTACGAGACTCTCCAGGATGCCGACGACCGTGACCCGCAACCCCGCGAGCGGGGCGAGGACCATCAGCGCGGCCCCCTGCAGGACCGCCAGCGTCGTGCCGCCCAGCACCTTCCCGAGGACCAGGGCGCTGCGCGGAATGGGCGCCACCAGCACTCCCTGGAGGAAACCCTCCCGGCGGTCCTCGATCACCGAGATGGTGGAGAAGATGGCGGTGAACAGCAGGACCAGGATGATCGTCCCGGGAAAGAAATACTCCTTGAAGCTAGCCGAGCCGGCCCCCGCCGGACGGAACGAGGCGCCCAATCCCGCCCCGAACAGCGCCCAGAACATCAGTGGCTGGACGAAGGCGCCGAAGACGCGGCTCCCCTGGCGGAAGAAGCGCACCTGTTCGCGGCGCCAGAGCGAATAGGAAGCGAGCGCCAGGCTCATCCGGCTTTCCTCCCCCTTGCCGTTCCCGGTTTCGTCTCGCCGCCGTCCGTTTCCTCCCAGAACCGGTGGCCGGTGAGGCGGATGAAGACATCTTCGAGAGTCGGGCGGCCCACCGTCACGGCATCGATCGGACCGGCATGGGCCTCGATCAGCGCCGGCACGAAGCGGTGCCCTTCCGCGTGCTCGAAGCGCACCGTCCCATCCACGACCTGCACCTCGGTTCCCCAGCGCGCGCGGATGGCGGCCGCCAGCTCCGCCGGCGCCGAGGTCTCAATCGACACGACGTCGCCGCCGATGCGTCCTTTGAGCGCGCTCGGAGAGTCCACCGCCACCAGCTCACCCCGGTCGAGGATGCCGACCCGATCGCAGCGCTCCGCTTCCTCCAGGATGTGGGTCGTCATCAGGACGGTGACCCCGTCGCGGCTTCGCAGAGCAAGCAGGTAGTCCCACAGATCGCGGCGCGCTCCCGGATCGAGCCCTGTCGATGGCTCATCCAGAAGCAGCAGCTTTGGCTTGTGGAGCATCGACTTGGCGAGATCGACCCGGCGGCCGAGCCCCCCCGAAAGGGTCGCCACCTTGTCGCGCGCGCGGTCGGCCAGGCGGAACTGCTCGAGCAATTCGTCGATCCGGCGCCGGAGCGCACTTCCCGAAAACCCGTAGAGGTGGCCCTGGTGCATCAGGTTCTCGGCGACGGTCAGGTGCTTGTCGAGGCTGTAGGCCTGAAACGCCACCCCGATTTCCCGGCGCACCTCGGTAAGCGCGGCCGGTCTGGCGCCCGCTTCCAGGGTGGTGGCGAAGACCCGAGCCGAGCCGGAGGTCGGGACCATCAGGGTCGACAGGATGCGGAAAAGCGTGGTCTTGCCGCCGCCGTTGGGTCCCAGCAGGGCGAAGACCTCTCCCCGGCGCACCGTAAAGGAGACTCCTTTCAGGGCTTCGCGCTCCCCGTAGCGGTGCCGGAGGTCCCGGACCTCCACGGCTGTTTCTTCAGGCGGCATGTTCCTCCTGGTGTGAGAGCGGGATGATATACGTCCCGCCGCAAAGTGTCATCCAAACCTCCCTTTCAGGCGCACCGTCCCCTTGAGAAATCTTTGCATGGGCTGTCGTCCCGGGAAGCCCGGTTCCGATCTTCCAGGTGAGGGGACTTGGGGACGACAACGGAACGACGAACAGGAGGAAGGGACCATGAGGGCCTGGGGAAGGCGGGAAACGGCACGTGCTGAAAAGGAAGGCGCAGGGGATGTTGACCTGTGACTCCATACCGGACGTAGAATTCTTCCAACAGCGCCCCTTTACCCAAAGCAACAAGAACGCGACAAAGCTCCGCCGCATGGATCCGAGGTGAGATTGGCACCCTTCAGCCCTGAGCGTTGGAAGGTACTGAGTCCCTATCTGCATCAGGCTATGGAGCTGCCGGAGCAGGAGCGAGCTTCCTGGCTGGCGGACCTGCGCGAGCGCGACCCTGCCCTGGGCGCGGATCTCCAGACCCTGCTCGATGAGGACCAGGTGGCAGAACGGGAAGCCTTTCTGGAGGGAGGCCCCACAGCTTCCGCGGGACTCGAAGGGCGGATCATCGGCGGGTACACGATTGGCCGTCTCATCGGAGAGGGGGGCATGGGGGCGGTCTACGAAGCGCAGCAGAGACAACCGCGCCGTCTGGTGGCGCTCAAGCTCATCAATAGCTCCTTCGCCTCCCAGTCGACCTTGAGGCGGTTCGCTTACGAAGCCGAGGTCCTGGCCCGACTGCGCCATCCAGGCATCGCCCAGATTTACGAAGCAGGCACCCACGACGACGGGACGGGGCCGGTCCCCTTCTTCGCGATGGAGTTTGTCGCTCAGGCCCTTCCCATCACCCGTTACGTCCTCGACCACCGGCTTTCCACGCGTCAGCGGATCGAGCTGTTCATTCTCGTATGTGATGCGGTGCACCATGGTCATCAGAAGGGAATCATCCATCGGGATCTCAAGCCCACCAACATTCTCGTGGACGCCGGCGGACAGCCCAAGGTGATCGATTTCGGAGTGGCCCGCTCCACCGATTCCGATCTGGCGGCCACGATG
>DASTZC010000012.1 GCA_035764505.1 Candidatus Polarisedimenticolia bacterium | reverse complement strand
CTCGTGATCATCGGGGCGGGACCGGCGGGACTGTCGACCGCGGTCTACGCCGCCTCTGAAGGTCTCGACGTCCTGGTGATCGAGGCGCGCTCCCCGGGGGGGCAGGCGGGATCCAGCTCGCGCATCGAAAATTACCTGGGTTTCCCCACCGGAGTCACCGGACAGGTGCTGGCGAGCAACGCGCTGGTCCAGGCCGAGAAGTTCGGCGCGGAGTTCGCCGTCGCGCGCACCGCATTGCGGCTGGCTTGTGACCGCCCCTACCGCGTGGAGCTGGGGGCGGGCAGCGTGGTGCAGGCCCGCACGATCGTCATCGCGACGGGCGTCCGCTACCGCAAGCCCGACATCCCCGATCTGCCCCGGTACGAAGGGGTCGGCGTCTACTACGGGGCGACGCAGGTCGAGGCGAACCTCTGCGGCGGCGATGACGTCATCGTGGTGGGCGGGGGAAACTCCGCCGGCCAGGCCGCGGTCTATCTCTCCTCCGTCAGTCGCCACGTCACCATGATGGTGCGCGGCCCCGGGCTGGCCGAGAGCATGTCACGCTATCTCATCCGGCGTATCGAGGAGACCCCGAACATCACCCTGCGCACGAGCACGCGCATCGTCTCCATGGAGGGCGGCTCCCGGCTGGAGGGTGTCACCTGGCGGGATGCCAGCGGTGCGCCGACCCGGGCCGGCATCCGTCACGTCTTCATGATGACGGGCGCCGACGCCAACACCGCCTGGCTGCAGAGCTGCGTGGCGCTGGACGACAAGGGTTACGTGAAGACCGGATCCGACCTCGATGCCGCCGCGCTGGAGAAGGCGCGCTGGCCCTTCGCGCGGACCCCATGGATCTTCGAGACCAGCCGTCCCGGAGTGTTCGCCATCGGCGACGTCCGGGCCGGCAGCGTCAAGCGGGTCGCCGCCGCCGTGGGCGAAGGCTCGGTATGCGTGCAGCTGGTCCACAAGGCGCTGGCCGAATCGGTCGCCTAGGCCAGACCTTCAAGGAGGGAGCCGATGTCTCAGGGATGCAAACATCTGGATCAGGTCAAGGCCGTGTCGGCGCGCACTCCCGACGGATGTGAAGAGTGCCTGGAGATGGGAAGCGACTGGGTCCATCTTCGCCTGTGCCTGTCGTGCGGCCACGTGGGCTGCTGCGACAACTCGCCCAACAAGCACGCCACGAAGCATTACCATAAGACACACCACCCGATTATCCGGAGCTTCGAGCCGGGCGAGGATTGGGGCTGGTGCTACGTAGACGAGCTGGTGTTCGAGCCCGCTCCGGAAGCGCCGCGCCGCTAGCCCGCCGGCCCGCTAGAGCGCCGCGGCCAGCGTCAGGGCGAAGCGAGCGCCGGCGTCGATCCACTGCGCGCGAAGCTCGAAGCCGGCGCGCTTCAGCATCGACGCAATCTCCGGCAGCCGGTATTTGTAGGAACTTTCCGTCCAGATGGTCTCCCCCGCTTCCATCACGAAAGCCAGGTTTAGGCGGTCGACGGCGACGCGCTGCCGGCGGTCGCTGCGCAGGTGCATCTCGATCCGCGAGTGCTCTTCGTTCCAGATGGCTCGATGGCTGAAGCTCCGCAGGTCGAAGTCCCCTTCCAGCTCCTGGTTGATCCGTGCCAGCAGATTCAAGTTGAACGAAGCGGTCACACCGATCGGGTCGTCGTAGGCGAGGAGCAGATCCCGCACCGGCTTGACCAGATCCACCCCGAGCAGGAGCCGGTCGCCGCGGCCAAGGGACGAGCGGATGGAACCCAGGAAGGCCTCGCGGCCGGGAGGATCGAAATTGCCGAGATTGGAGCCGAGGAACAGCGCCAGGCGGCCACCCCCGTCCGAGCGGGCCCGGCCGAGCTCTCCGAGGCCGGCCTCATAGGTCGCCTGGTGGGCGACGACGCGGACGTCGTGAAGCTCCGCGAGCGTCCGCCCTGCCTGGGCGAGCGCGCTGCTTGATAGGTCGACCAGGTGCACATCGAGCACGCCGCGACGGTTTCCCGCGCCCGCGATCAGCGCCGAGAGCTTGGCGCCGCTTCCGGGGCCCAGCTCGACGATCGACCTGACCGAGGAGTCGAGAATCTCCAGCGCGTGCCTCCTGAGCAGGCGGAGCTCGGCGCGGGTCAGCGGATACCATGGCAGCCGGCAGATCGCTTCGAACAGGGCCGACCCCAGATCGTCATAGAGGTACCGCGATGGCAGCTGGCGCGGCACCCGGGTCAGGTCGCGCCTGACGTCGGCCCCGAACTCCTCGATCGGACTCGCAGGGATCGCTTCGGGCTCGCTCGGGAACGCTTTGACGGATGCGGCCCGTGCCAGGCGCAGGGCGCGCCAGCGTGCGATAGCCTCGGCAGGATGCATCATGCGCGGTCCTTCGCGCATCGGAACGCCGCATAGACGAAGGGATAGCGCGCTCGGAACCAGTTGCGGAACGTCGGACGGATCAGCTCCCGCGCCGTCGCCGGCGAGGCCCCCTTCATGACGAAGTGATCGCCGTCGAAGAAGTCGGCCGAATACTCCGGATAGGCGGCCATGGGCCGGAACCCCGGAAACGGCCCGAAGGGAGTGCTGGTCCACTCCCAGCCGTTGCCAATCAGATCATCGACGTCCCAGGCGCTGCGTCCGTCGGGATGGCTTCCCGCCGGCTTCGGATCCCAGCTCGTGAAATCGAAGACGCCGTGCCGGCCGGCTTCCGGCGCCGCTTCGCCCCAGGGGAACGGACGCTCCTCTCCACTGGGTGCTCCGAAGGCCGCGCGCTGGAATTCCGCCTCGGTCGGAAGCCTGGCGCCGCGCCAGCGCGCGTAGGCCGCTGCCTCGGCGTGGCTGACGTAGACCGGCCAGGCGGCCGGAAGAGGGACCGCTTCGAACAGGCCGCGCCACACCCACTCCTTGTCCCGCCGCTCCCAGAAGGGGGGATGCCGGAGCTCCTCGCGGCAAACCCAGTCCCAGTCGGCCGCATTCCACCAGCGCGGGTCGCGATAGCCGCCGGCGGAGACGAATTCCATGAAAGCTGCATTGGTCACATTGCAGGATTCGATC
>DASTZC010000011.1 GCA_035764505.1 Candidatus Polarisedimenticolia bacterium | reverse complement strand
GGGGCGAGCGGCGCCGGCGCCGAGGCCCAGGACCCCCGCATCGGGCACCAGCCGCCACAGGGCCGCGCCGGCGGCGGCGCCGCAGGCCGCGCCCAGGGCCGCTCCCGCGAGCACCCGGATCTCTACGCGCCGTGCCAGAGTCTCGAGCAGGAAGCCGGCGCCGCACAGCAGCGCCGCCGCTGCGAAACCCCTGAAATCAGGGGGATTCGATGAAAGAGGAAAGATCTGCAGGGCCAGGGCCAGGGCAAAGACGATGAAGATGGTTCTCAGGATCCATTGCATCATGTCGCGCGCCTCCGCGTTGACGTTGCAACGACCGGCGGGATTATAGCAATGATTCCACCGCCTCCGAAATCGTGGAGGCGCCGACCGCCTCGATGGGGAGATCCTTCGGGAGGTCCTTCAGGTTGGGGCGGGGCAGGACGGCCCGCGTGAAGCCCATGCGGTGCGCTTCGCGCAGGCGCTCGGCGGCCCGCGCGACGGCGCGAACCTCGCCGGTGAGGCCCACCTCGCCGAAGGCGACGGTGTCGGGACGCGCGGGACGGTTCAGGGCGCTGGAGGCGACGGCGCAGCAGGCCGGCAGGTCGGCGGCGACCTCCGACAGGCGCACGCCGCCGGCGGCGTTGACGAACACCTCCTCCGAGGCGAGCGCAATCCCGGCGCGCTTCTCCAGGATCGCCAGGAGCATCGACACCCGAACGGGATCGATCCCGGTGGCGGACCGGCGCGCTGATCCGGGGCCCGCCGCGGCGACCAGGGCCTGGATCTCGACGAGGAAGGGGAGCGAGCCCTCGAGGGAGCAGAAGACCACCGATCCGGGGACGCCGCGCCGCGGGTGCCCCATGAACAGGGCGGACGGATTCTCGATGCAGCGCAGGCCGGCTTCCGCCATCTCGAAGACCGCCGCTTCTCCGGCAGGGCCGAAGCGGTTCTTGACGCAGCGCACCATCCGGTGGGCGAGCGCGCCGTCGCCGTCGAAGTAGAGCACCGTGTCCACCAGGTGCTCCAGGGCCTTCGGACCTGCCAGCGTTCCTTCCTTTGTCACGTGTCCGATCAGAAAGAGGGCGGTGTCGGCGCGCTTCGCATGCTCGAGCAGGCGCGCGGCGCATTCGCGCACCTGCGCCAGGCTGCCGGCAGGAGAATCGAGTGCGGCGCATGCCAGGGTCTGGATCGAATCAATCAGCAGGACGGCGGGATGGAGCCGTTCGGCCGCTTCCAGGACACGCTCCAGGGAGTGCTCCGGCAGGAGGAGGATTTCTCCCGTGCCGACGCCTATCCGGCGGGCCCGCAGCGCCACCTGCGCGCCCGATTCCTCGCCCGTGACGTAGAGGATCTTCCCGGTTCCCCGGGCCAATCCGGCGGCGCACTGCAGCAGGAGGGTTGATTTGCCGATGCCGGGCTCGCCGCCGATGAGCACTCCCATGCCGGGTAGGATGCCGCCTCCCAGGACCCGATCCATGGAGGCCATGCCGGTCGTGAAACGGCGCAGCGCCGCGCCGCCCAGGTAGGCTTCGACCGTCCGGGCCTCGGAAGGGGGTACAGACGCTGCCGCCGGACGCCGTCCGCCGCCGGAGACGAAGCGGGAATCCTCCATCAGGGAGTTCCAGGCCTGGCAGGCGGGGCAGCGGCCGAGCCACTTAGGGCTTTCGTTGCCGCACTCGCCGCAGACGAAAACGGCGGTCTTCATCGGTTCTCCCCCGTGTCGCCGAAGCGGCTGCGCACGGCCACGACCCGATCGCCGCGCCGGTAGAGACGCGGCACCCGCCAGCCGATGCCGCAGAGAACCTCCCAGGAGATCGTTCCGGCGTCCGCGGCGACCTGATCGGCCCCCTGGAATGAATCGCCCTGTCCGCCGATGAGGACCGCCTCGTCTCCGGCGCGCGCCAGCGGAATCTCCGTCACGTCGAGCGTCGTCAGGTCCATGCTCACGCGCCCGACGATGGGAGCGGGTTGTCCGCCTACCAGGAAGCGGCCGCGGTTGGAGAGCGAGCGCATGACGCCGTCGTCGTAGCCCGCGGCAACCGTCGCGATGCGCGACGGCTTCCGCGCCACGAAGGTTGCGCCGTAACCGACCGCGTCCCCGGGCTCGATCTCCTTCAGCAGCACGATGCGCGTCGACAGCCGCAGGACGGGACGCAGCGGTGCCTCCGGCAGCAGCGCCGAAGGGCGGTAGCCGTACAGAAGCAGCCCGGGGCGCACCATCGACAGCCAGGCGGGAGGACGTGCGAGGACCGCGGCGGAATTCGCCAGATGGATCAGGGGAGGATTCAATCCGCGCTCGCGGGCCGCGGAAAGCACTTTGGCAAAGCGCTCGATCTGCATCGCCGTGAGCTCCGACGAGGGGTCGTCGGCGCAGGCGAAATGGGAGAAGATGCCCTGCAGCTCGAGGTGGGTGCGGCGGACGAGATCGTCGAGCAGTGGCGTGCAGCGGTCCCAGCGGATTCCGAGCCGCCCCATGCCGGTGTCGATCTTGAGATGCAGCGGCTGCCGGCGGCCGGCCGCCGCGGCGCAGCGCTGCAGCGCGTCGATCTGGTCGGGACGGAAGAGCGCGGGAGTTACTTCGAGGCGCAGCACTTCGGGCATCTGCGCCGGCTCCAGGGCCCCCATCACCAGGATCGGAAGCGTCACGCCGGCGCCGCGCAGCTCGCGCGCCTCCTCCAGCAGCGCCACCGCCAGGTGCTCCACGCCGGCGGATTGCAGGCAGCGGGCGACCTCGACCGCCCCGTGGCCGTAGGCATTCGCCTTCACTACCGCCAGGACGGGCAGACCGCCGGTTCGCTGCCGCGCCCAGGCCAGGTTGGCCTCCAAGGCGTCGAGGGACACCTCGGCCCTCGTCGGGCGCAGCGTGGCGAGATCGGGAAAGCTCACTCGGCGCGCCACTCCGGCTCGTCCACGCGCGTCTCGAACTTGGTGTAATGCTTGAGGAAGGCCAGCGGGACCATGCCGATGGGCCCGTTGCGCTGCTTGGCGATGATCAGCTCCGCCTTGCCGCGATTGTCGTCGGTGGGTTTGTAGACTTCCTCGCGATAGATGAACAGCACGACGTCGGCGTCCTGTTCGATGGCGCCCGACTCGCGCAGATCGGACAGCAGCGGGCGCCGGTCGCCGCCGCGGGTCTCGGGGGCCCGCGACAGCTGCGAGATGGCGATCACCGGCACCTGCAGCTCCTTGGCGAGCTCCTTCAGGGAGCGTGAGATCTCGGAGATTTCCTGGGTGCGGTTCTCGGATGCGCGGCCGCGGATCAGCTGCAGGTAATCGACGATCAGCAGGTCCAGCGAGTGCTCGCTCTTCAGGCGACGCGCCTTGGCGCGCATCTCCAGGACGCTGATGCCGGCCGAGTCGTCGATGAAGATGCCGGCCGAGGAGAGCTTGGCGAAGGCCTCGGTCAGCTTCTTCCAGTCGTCCTTGGAGAGGCGCCCCGTGCGCAGGAGGTGGGCGTCGATGCGGCCCAGCGAGCAGAGCATCCTCAGGAAGAGCTGCTCCTTGGACATTTCGAGGGAGAAGATGCCGATCTTCTTGCGCTCCAGGATTGCCGAGTTCTGCGCCAGGTTGAGGCAGAAGGTTGTCTTGCCCATCGCGGGACGCGCCGCCACCACGATCAGGTCCGTTTTCTGCAGCCCGGCCGTGTACTCGTCCAGCTTCTCGTAGCCGGTGGCCAGCCCGGTGAGCAGCGAGCGCTTCTCGGTCAGCTCCTCGATGACTTTGAGCGAGCTGTCGGCGATGGCGCGGATCGACAGGAACCCTCCCGTCATCGAGTCCTGGGCGATCCGGAAGATCGATGATTCCGCCCGATCCAGGATCTCCTCGACATCGTCCTCGGCCTTGTAGCAGTCGGTGAGGATGCGCGAGGCGGAGCTGATCAGGCCGCGCAGCACCGATTTCTCCTTGACGATGCGCGCGTAGTACTCGACGTGGGTGGAGGTCGGCACGCCGTCGGCCAGCGAGGCGATGTAGGCGGGACCGCCGACCGATTCGAGGTCCCCGGCACGCCCCAGCTCCTCCTTGAGGGTGATCTCGTCGATCGCCGTGGAGCGCTCGGAAAGGACCTCCATCACCTTGTAGATCTTGCGGTGGTTGTCGCGGTAGAAATCCCCCTCGCGCAGGATCTCCTGCGCCCGGTTGATCGCCTGGTTGTCGATCAGGATCGAGCCGAGGACCGAGCGCTCGGCGTCCATGCTGTGAGGGAGGTTCTTCTCGAGCGTGATGTCGCTGGCCATGTCGGTGTCGAGGAGATCGTTCCGGCTCGAATCAGCTCTCCGAAGGAGAGGCACTATAGCACACCCTCCCGTTCCGCCTGCCGGCGGAAAGACGAAACTCGGATCGCGTTGACCGGGGACGGTCGCTATGCTAGCTTTCGCCTCGGCCGGAGTAGAAAGGACGGTCGCCGCCCGGTAAGCGCGGGGGGAGGAAAGTCCGGACTCCACAGGGCATTGCGCTGGGTAACGCCCAGTCGCGGCAACGCGAAGGAAAGTGCCACAGAAAATACACCGCCTGGGCCGCTCACGAACCTGCGCCGCAAGGCGTCGGGTGGGCTCCGGTAAGGGTGAAAAGGTGCGGTAAGAGCGCACCAGTGCCCCGGGTGACCGGGGCAGCTCGGTAAACCCCGCAAGGAGCAAGGCCAAATAGGGAAGCGCACGAGGTGGCCCGCCTCCAGCTTCCGGGTAGGCCGCAGGGCCTGGGAGCAATCCCAGGTTCCCGGCGGGAGCAATTCCGCCGGTAGAGGAATGACCGTCATCCGGCCTCGCGGCCGGAGACAGAATCCGGCTTATTTTCTACTCCGACCGAACAGCGCATCACCATCCTGAGATCACGCAGGATTTCCCGCATCGATGGACTCCGGTAGCGATCCCCAGCATCTGAAGCAGGAGGCCTCGCGCCTGGCGGCCTCCATGGCTGAGGATCTCTTCGCCTTCAGCAAGGCGCTGTACGACGATCCGGAGCTGAGCCTGGAGGAGGTGCGCGCCGCGCGCAGTCTCACCGAGGCGCTGGAGCGCGAGAACTTCCAGGTGGCGCGCGGCGTCGCCAACCTTCCCACCTCCTTCGTGGCCGTGGCGCGCGGCGCGCATCCCGGCCCGTCGGTCGGCATCCTGGCGGAATACGACGCGCTGCCCGACGTCGGGCACGGCTGCGGCCACAACCTGATCGCCACCTGCGCCCTCGGCGCGGGGCGCGTGCTCGGGAGGCTGCGGCACCGCCTTCCCGGAGAGATCCGCGTCATCGGCACGCCGGCCGAGGAGACGGTGGGCGGCAAGGTCCTGATGGAGCGCGACGGGGTCTTCGGCGGGCTGGATGCCGCCATGATGATCCACCCCGGCACCGAGTTCCGCGTCTACACCACCTCGCTCGCCTGCCAGTCGATCCAGGTCACCTTCGAAGGCAAGGCGGCGCACGCGGTGGTGTCGCCCGACAAAGGGGTGAACGCGCTCGATCCCCTGGTCCAGCTCTACGTGGCGGTCGACGCAATGCGCAAGAGCCTCACCTCGGAGGTGCGCATTCCGGGGGTCATCGTGGAGGGAGGCAAGAGGGCCAACCTCGTTCCCGAGAGGGCGGTGGGCAGGTTCTCGATCCGGGCGCGCGATCGTCATGCCGTGGAGGCGATCCTGGAGCGCATCCTCCGTCTGGCGCATGGCCTGGCCGCGGCTTCTGGCGCCCGGGTCACGATCGGGCGGGTGGACGAGACCTACGATGCCATGCTCACCAACACGGTCCTGGCCCGGTTGTTCAAGGAAAACCTCAAGTCTCTCGGCGAGGAGACCAATGATGCGCCGCGCGAGCGCATGGGCTCGCTGGACATGGGCAATGTCAGCTATGCCGTGCCGGCGCTGCATGCCTACGTCGCCGTGGCGCCGGCGAGCCACGCGCTGCACACTCGCGAGTTCGCCGCCGCGACCCTGTCGGACATGGGCCGCAAGGGGATGCTCCTGGGAGTCCAGGCGCTGGCGATGACCGCCATCGATCTCCTGGCGCGTCCCGACGCCATGTCGGCGGCGCGGGCGGAGTTCACGGCCGCCTGCGGACGGGGCTGCTCTTGAAGGTGTGCCTGCCCCCGCCTCTAAAGCCGGGTGCGCGGCTCGGGGTGGTGGCGCCGGCGGGACCGATCCGTGCCGCCCAGCTGCGTGCCGGGCTCGCATATCTCAAGGAGCGCGGCTACCGCGTCGTGGAGGGAAGCCACCTGCGCGATCGACGCGGCTACCTGGCGGGGACGGACGCCGGCCGCGCGGCCGATTTGAACCGGGCGATGGCCGACCGGAGCCTCGACGCAGTCGTCTTCGCGCGCGGCGGCTATGGCAGCGCGCGGTTCCTGGATCGTCTCGACTTCTCTCCTTTGCGCCGGCGCCCGAAGCTGTTCCTGGGCTATTCCGACATCACCGCCTTTTACGCGGCTTTGCAGCAGTCCACCGGCATCCCCGGCTTCTACGGCCCGATGGTCCTCAACTTCAATGCTCCCGGGCGCGAGTTCCATGAAGGCTCCCTTTGGCGGGTCCTGGAGCGCCGTCCCGGCTGGACGCGCTTCCGCTTCTCGCGGCGCGGCGTCGTGCGGGGCGGGGTGGCGTCGGGAAGATTGATCGGCGGCTGCCTGTCGCTGCTGGTGTCGCTGGTGGGCACGAAGTACGACATCGACACGCGCGGTGCGATCCTGTTCTGGGAGGAGGTCGACGAGGAGCCTTACAAGATCGACAGGATGCTCAACCATCTCAGGATGGCCGGGAAGCTCGCACGGCTGCGGGGAATGATCGTGGGAAAGCTGCACCGCTGCGGCCCGCGGCCGGGGACGCGGGCTTTGAGCCTTCAGGAGATCCTGAAGGATCACCTGGCGGGGACTTCGTTTCCAGTGGTCACGGGCTTCCCCGCCGGACACGCTCCGGGAAAGGTGACTCTTCCTCTCGGGCTGCCCGCCAGGCTGGACACCGCCGCGGGGGATCTGCGCCTCCTCGTCCCGCCCGGGATCAGGGAATGACTTTGAAGGAAATCTCCACCGGATCCGCCGCCACCTTCGCCACCTCGTCCGAGACTTTGATCAGCAGCTTGTAGTCTCCTTCCACCCACCCTTTCTGGGTGGGCGTCGACTTCACCAGCGGAAACGAGAAAGCCTCCACCTGGCTGCTGCGGGTCAGCACCTGCGGTGCGGCGACCGCCCGGTACTCTCCTTTCTGCAGGAGCAGGAAGTCGTATTCGACCCGCAGGTTCGGCTTGCCGGTGGCGGGATCGGGGGCGGCATTGTAGATCTGATAGTACCAGGCGATGTTGGATCCGAGGTGGAAAGTGGGGACCATCGCCGGCACGATGCGGAACGCGCCGAGGTAGTAAGGCGCCCGCTTGCCTTCGCCGGCATCGGGCGGTGTTTCGGGGCCCTTCAGCCGCGAGGACAGCATCACGGTGCTCAGCTTCAGCGCGCCGGAGGAGAGGTCGGGAATCTCCAGCGGCTGGCGCACCAGGCCGACCTTGCCGGAGGCGGGGTCGCGGATCCCGGCCAGGATCGAGTAGCGGCCCGGGTGAGCTCCCGCGCCACCCTGGAAGACGAGCATGGTCTCGACGGGATCGGTGTTCTCGGGCTGGGCGGCCACGAAGCTGTCGGCGGCCGCCAGGGTGACGGCGGCCTGGTCGGCCGAATACGGAATCAGCCGCGCGAAGGCCACCACCCCGGCTCCGGCCGCATCCTGCTTCGGCACCCCCAGGGTCACCAGGACGAAGGTGTCTCCCTTGGTGGCCTGGTAGAGATCGGTGCGCAGCGAGACCGGGAAGGCCGTCGGCAGCGTGTCGTTCAGCGCGTTGTCGTCGAGGATTTTCGATTCCTCCGTCTTCACCTCCGCGACGGGCGCCGCCTCGATCTGAACCGGGGCTTCCGGCGCCTTCGGCTTGGGAGCGTAAATCTCCGCGGCCTTCGGGCCGAGCCCGCGCAGGAAATCGTTGGCGGCCACGATCTGCTCGAACCCCTTGCGGCCCAAAAGCAACGGGTTGCCGCTGGAGGCGCTGCTGAACTGGATCGTGAAGGTCGAAGGGTTGACGTTGGGAATGTTCTCGAAGACCCAGTCGGTGGTCTTGCCCGGCGGCGGAAGCTTGGTGGCGCGTCCCAGGAGGAGGTAGACCTGGCCGCGATCACTGAGGGCGCCGGGATCGGTCGTCTGCTGGAACAGTCTCTCCGCCTCGCCCACGCGCTTCCAGAAAAGATCGGCGAACTCGTTCTCCGGGGTGCCCGGCGTCGGGTCCCTGCGCGCCCAGAAATCCGTAACGAACTTGGCGACTTCCTCGTCCGTCTTCAGCGTCTTGAACTGCTTCTCTTCTTCCACCGTGACCAGGGCGCGGACCGGGCCCCGGATCCACTTCTTGGTCGGCTTGTCCCATTCCGCGCGCGGGTCGGCGGCGAAGCCGGCGGAGCCGAGCAGGCAGGCGCCGGCCAGGATCAGCAGGAAGCGTCGCATGGTCATGCTCTTACCTCGGTCGCAGGCGTTGTGCCGGAGTCGACCCGGCGTCTCGGGTCGATGGCAGGACCCGTGTCTTCTGCGGAGCGCTGATTATAGGCAAGCGTCGAGTGAAAATCCAAGCGGCTCAGGGAGGGGCGGGAACCACCCGGAAGCCGGCGGTCCCCGAGGCCACCGCTCCCCCAATCCGGTCCTTGACGGTGACCGTCAGGAGGTACTCCCCGACAGGCCACCCTTTGAGGGTCACGCGATAGGCATGGCTGGGGGCCTGGTTGTCCTCGATGGCCACCGGCTTTCCGAGCGGACGGTAGATCCCCTCGGAGCGGGCCGCCACGCTGTAATAGATGTCCAGGTGGGGCCTCCCTTCCTGGAGGGCGGCGTCATAGACCTGGAAGTAGAAGCCGAAATCGGAGCCGACCATGTAGTCGGCCCCCAGCTTCGGGACTACCCGGAGCTGGCCGATCGAGAAGGGGCCGGCGGCCTCCCCGTCCGGCGAGGGGCCGAGATCCTCCGCCAGGACGGGCCCGCCGAGGATCAATGAGGATCCGGAGAAATCGGGCGCTACGACGGTGGCCACACCGCTGCCGGCCCGTTCGCCAGCGCGGGCTGAGAAGCTCACGTGGTAGGTTCCCGGCGGGATGAGGCCGCGCACCTCGAAGAGGACCTGATCTTCACCCTGGACCTTCTGTACCGGCCAGCGGTCGGAGAAGGGGCGCTTCGAGGAGAACTGGTAGGCCTGCGGAGGATCTCCGGTCCTCTCGAGGCTGCCGAAGATCTCCAACTCGGAGTTTTCGGCCGAGCGGGCAATGTCGGCCGGAACGCCGACCGCGAGCAGCGCCACGGTCCCTCCATCGCCGCGGAAGAAGGCGATGCCGTGGCGCACCGGGAACATCCCGAAGAATTCCGAGGCGCTGACCCGTCCTTCCGGGGCGATGGTGGGATCCATCTTTTCGAAGAGAGTTCCCTTCGCCCAGGTCGACAGGTTCTCGAAGCTCCGCATCTTGTCCTCGAACCGGTTGGCAGCCTGGCCTGGGCTGAGGACCGCGCCCCCGGAGCGCGAGGAGGCATACTTGCCGTGATCGGCGACCGGCGGCTCATAGCGGAACGCGGCATTGAGGCTTTGCGACAGCTCGAACTCGCCGGTGGCATTTTTGACGAAGGTGATCGTCTCGCCCGCCATCGCTTCGGGATTGGGCAGGCTGCGGTAGATCCACTCGACCGCGCCGCGCTGGCCGAGCGGCAGGTCATGCAGTGCCCCTCGCCGGATACCGTCCTGCCAGTGGGTCGGGTCGAGCTCGCCGACCGACGGCACGGCGTAGGTCGCGATCTCGTCGGGGGGGCCCAGGATGACGTAGATACGGCCGCGGTCGGTGCGCCATCCGGCCAGCGTGGTGGTGGCGAACAGCTCGTCGGCGGAGCTGACCCTCTTCCAGAAGGTTTCTTCGGCGGCGTTACCCGGGGTGTAAGGATCGGGGTCGCGCGACGCCCAGAAGCGGGCGATGAAACCGGCTCGGTCCGCGGAGGTCTTCAGCGATCGGAACTCGCGCTCCTCGGCGCTGGTCAGAGCGTAGCGTACCGGACCTTGCGACCATTCGGGCACCGGCTGGTTCCATTGATTCCGCTCCTGCGCCGCCGTGAGGGGCACCGGCGCCGGCAAGGCCTGGGCGAATCCCTGCGCAAAAGCGAGGCATGCGACCCATCCGGTGACGCGCGACCGAATCGAGGAAGTCATCTTTTGCCAGCTCCGCGTTGGCCTTGCGGCGGATCCGGAGAATCCGTGAGAATGACGCTTGCTCGCATCGTAGGACGCACATTCACAACGAGTCAAGATCGGGACGCGGAGGCGGGGTGCGGACCCTGAAGCTTACCCTTCACTACCTGGGAGCCCGTTACCAGGGATGGCAGCTCCAGCCCGGACGGCCCACGATCCAGGGAGAGCTGGAAACGGCGCTCGCGGCGCTTACCGGAGAGCCGATCCGGGTGGTTGGCGCCGGGCGGACGGATGCCGGCGTGCATGCCCGCGGCCAGGTGGCCTCGCTGACCCTGGTCTCGAAGATTCCGCCGCGCGGCATCCTCCTCGGAACGAATGACCGGCTCCCTGCGGACATCCGCTTGATGGCCGTCGAAGAGGTGGCCGAAGGGTTCCACGCCCGTCACGACGCGCGGTGGAAGGATTATGCCTACCGCTTCTCTACGGCGCCGGTGATCTCGCCCTTCCTGGCGCCTGTGGTTACCCAGGTGCGCTCCCCTTTGGACAGGCGGCGCATGGAGGAAGCAGCGGAGTGCTTCCTGGGAGAGCACGACCTTGCGGCCTTCTGCGGCGCCGAAGGGCGATTGAAGCAGACCCGCCGGCGCATCACCGTGTCGCGCCTCGCCGACGAAGACGAGGAGGTCGTGGCCTACTGGATTCGCGCGTCGGGCTTCCTGCAGCATCTGGTGCGCACCATCGCGGGAACCCTGATCGAGGTGGGGCGGGGGAGAATTGATCCCGAAGCCATCCCCGGGATCCTCGTGTCCCGCGATCGTTGCCGTGCCGGGCCGACGGCCCCGTCCGGCGGGTTGACCCTGGAGCAAGTCGCCTATGATGACGCGGCCCGAATTCTTGCGACCCCCAGAGGGGTGTGATAGCATTCTTGCGCCACGTGGTTCCACCCTTTCCGCGCCGGCGGGGCGATTTCGGATGATCAATCTGGAAGGCTTCATCACGAGGGGCTCGGAGGAAGAGCGCCTCCTGCAGGGGATCGATCCGGCACGCCTGCCCCGCCACATCGCCATCATCATGGACGGCAACGGCCGCTGGGCCCGCGCCCGCAGCCTCCCCCGCGTGGCCGGGCACCGCGCCGGCATTGCCTCGGTGCGCGACATCGTGGAGACGGCCGCGCGCCTGGGAATCCAGGTGCTCACTCTCTACGCCTTCTCGGTCGAGAACTGGAAGCGGCCGCGCTCCGAAGTGAACACCTTGATGGATCTCCTGAAGGAATTCCTCAACCGCGAGCTGCAGACATTGATGCGCAATAACATCCGCTTCCAGGTGATCGGCCGCTTCGACGAGCTCGGGACTTCGGTGCAGCGCGAGCTGCGCAAGGGGATCGAGACCACCGCGCCGAACACCGGGCTGCTGTTCAACATCGCCCTGTCCTACGGCGGGCGCACCGAGATCGTCGATGCCTGCCGCCGGCTGATGGAGGAGCGCCTGCGCGGGACCGCCGGCTGGACGGAGCTTACCGAGGAAGTCTTCGAGCGCTACCTCTACACGGCCGGCCAGCCCGATCCCGACCTGCTGATCCGGACGAGTGGCGAGCTGCGCGTCAGCAACTTCCTGCTCTGGCAGATCGCCTACGCCGAGATCTGGGTCACGGAGACGCTGTGGCCCGACTTCCGGCGGCGCGAGCTGCTGCAGGCGATCAACGACTTCCAGAAGCGGGAGCGGCGCTACGGGCGCGTGCTGGAAGAGGCGGCTTCGCGGGCGCCGGCCAAGATCGGGGCCTGATCTCTTGCCTTCCCCGGACGGGAACCTTCCCGGATCTCCGCATCGATGAAGCGCGTGCTGTCGGCGGCGGTCTTCCTTCCCGTCTTCTATTTCCTGGTTCGCCTTCCTCCGATTTATTTCACGATGCTGATCGCCGCCGCCTGCGTGGTCGGTCTGCTGGAGCTGTACCGCCTGGCGGCCCTGCGCGGCGTGCGCTGCCACCGTCTCGCCGGATGCCTGCTGGCGCTGGCGGTGCTCTATACCTTCTTCGATGCGCGCTGGTCGCTTGCCGGGGTAGTGGTCGCCGGTGCGATGGCCGTCCCGTCGCTGTCGCTCTTCTCGAAGCGCGGCGTGGACGGCAGCTTGCCGGCCGACGCCCTGACGCTGTTCGGCGCTTTGTTCCTCGCCTCCTTCCTGGGCTACCAGGTGGCCCTGCGCCGCCTCGGCGACGAGCTGGGCGGAGATCTGATCTTTCTGCTCTTCCTGGTGGTGTGGGGCGGCGATGCTGCGGCCTACTATGTCGGATCGCTGGCCGGGCGCCGGCCGCTGCTTCCGAAAGTCAGCCCGAAGAAGACCGTGGAAGGCGCCCTGGCGGGTTTCCTCGGAAGCCTGGCCGGCGCGCTGATCGCGCGCGCCTGGTTCTTCCCTCAGCTGCGCTGGCGGGACTGCCTGATCCTCGGGGTAGGGCTGGCGGCGGCCGGCATCCTGGGAGACCTGGTGGAATCGATGTGGAAGCGCCACGCCGGAGCGAAGGACAGCGCCGCGCTGGTCCCGGGCCACGGCGGCATCCTGGATCGCTGCGACAGTCTTCTCTTTGGCGGGCCGATCCTTTACTATTACTTTTTGCACTGGATGGGATGAGTCTTTCTTCTCAACAGGATTCATGATGCACGAAGCCAAGACGTCTGACAGGACGCGGGTGGCGATTCTCGGCTCGACCGGCTCGGTCGGCACGCAGGCGCTGGATCTGATCGCCAGGTTCCCGCAGCGCTTCGAGGTGGTGGCCCTCGGGGCCGGATCGCGGGTCGATCTCCTGGCGGAGCAGGCGGCGCGCTTCCGTCCTCGTCTCGCCGCGATCGCGCGGCCGGAGCTGGGGACGGCGCTGGACAAAGCCTGCGCCCCGCTCGGGATCGAGGTCGCCTCGGGAGAGGAAGGGATGGTGCGGGCGGCGACGCACCCGCTCGCCGATCGGGTGGTGAGCGCCATCGTGGGGGCGGCGGGCCTCAAGCCGACCCTGGAGGCAATCCGCGCGCGCAAGACCCTCGCGCTGGCCAACAAGGAGGCGCTGGTAATGGCGGGCGAGCTGATGATGGGGGAGGCGGACCGCAGCGGCGCCCTGATCCTTCCGGTCGACAGCGAGCACTCGGCCCTGCACCAGTGCCTGCGCGGGGAGCGGCGCGAGGAGGTGCGGCGGCTGATCCTGACCTCCTCGGGCGGCCCCTTCCGCCTCGCCAGCCTCGAGCAGATGGCCAAAGCCGATCCGGAGGAAGCGCTGCGCCACCCGACCTGGAGCATGGGTCCCAAGATATCCATCGACTCGGCCACCCTGATGAACAAGGGGCTCGAGGTCATCGAGGCCCACTGGCTGTTCGGGATCGCGGCCGCCCGCATCGAAGTGCTGCTGCATCCGCAGAGTCTGGTGCATTCGATGGTCGAGATGTGCGACGGCTCGGTGATCTGCCAGATGGGGATCGCCGACATGCGCGGACCGCTGCAGTACGCCCTGAGCTTCCCGGATCGGTGGGAATCGCCCTTTCCACGGCTGGATCTCGCCTCGGCCTCCCCGCTGGAGTTCTACCCGCCCGATCGCGCCCGCTTCCCGTGCCTCGATCTGGCGACGGCGGCGCTGGAAGCCGGAGGCACGGCTCCGGCGGCGCTGAACGCGGCCAACGAGGTGGCGGTGAGCGCCTACCTGCGCCGCGGCGCGCGCCTGCCGGACATCCCGCGCACCATCGAGAAGGTCCTGGAGGAGCATGCCCCGGTCGCCGCCGATTCGCTCGGGGCGATCCTGCAGGCGGACGAGGCTGCCCGCCGGCGCGCCGAGCAGATCCTCGCGAAAGGGGTCGCGGCATGAATCCGTTCCTGAATCCGGAAAGCCTGATCGCGTTCGCGCTGCTGCTGGGTCCTCTGGTCCTGATCCACGAGCTGGGGCATTTCACCGTCGCCAAGATCCTCGGGATCAAGGTGGAGGTCTTCTCGGTCGGCTTCGGCCCGCGGCTGTTCGGCTTCAAGAAGGGGGACACCGATTACCGGCTGTCGCTGCTGCCTCTGGGCGGCTACGTCAAGATGCTCGGTGAGAATCCCGACGAGGCGCTGGCCGGCGACCCGCGCGAGTTCCTGAGCCGTCCCAAGCGGCACCGGCTCGCGGTCCTCGTGATGGGTCCCACCACCAACATCGTCGCCGCGATCGTGCTCATGGTCGGGGTCTACGTGGCCGGGATTCCCGAGCCGGCGTTCCTGTCGCAGCCGCCGGTGGTGGGCTACGTGGAGCCCGACTCTCCCGCCGCCAAGGTGGAGATCCAGCCGGGTGACCGAATCCTGCGCTTCGGCGATCGGGAGGTCCCCAACTGGTACGACCTGCACACGCACGTCGCCTTCTCGCCCGGGCAGTCGGTCACGGTCGACTTCGAAAGGAAAGGGGAGCACCTCAGCCGGACGATGCAGCTGGAGGCAGTCACCAGCTACCAGGTCGGCTACGCCGGCATCTTCCCCGAGATGCCTGCCCAGGTGGAGAACGTCGAGCCCGGCATGCCGGCCGACCGCGCCGGCATCAAGGTCGGCGATCGGGTCGTGGGCATCGACGGCGAGCCGATCATCCACTTCGAGAAGGCCACTCGGCTGTTCCAGGCCTCCGCCGGCAAGCCGCTGGCGCTCCAGGTGCGGCGCGGCGCCGCGTTGGTCGACCTGACGGTCGTTCCGGAGGAGTTCGAAGGCAAGGGACGCGTCGGCATCACCTGGAACCGCTCCCCCGAGGAGGCGCTCCGCAAGTACTCCTTTCCGCAGGCCGTCAGTCAGAGCCTGCGCTGGAATTACGAGAACGCCGGGCTTTTGTTCACCACCCTGGGCAAGCTCCTGACGCGCCAGATCTCCCCGCGCATGATGTCGGGGCCGATCGACATCTTCCGCATCTCCGGGCAGACCTTCGACCAGGGCTGGACACAGTTCTTCCTGATCATGGCGCTGGTCAGCCTGCAGCTCGGCGTGATCAACCTGCTTCCTTTTCCGGTCCTCGACGGCGGGCACATCCTCATCATCCTGGTGGAGGGGCTGATCCGGCGCGATCTGAGTCTCAAGATCAAGGAGCGGGTGATGCAGACCGGGTTCTACCTCCTGATCGGCCTGATGGGCGCCGTCATCTACCTGGACATCTCCAAGAACAGCGGCCTGCTGCGCGACGCGCTGAACACGATGTTCGGGCTGCTGGGCAGCAAGAGCAATCCTTGAGCGCCTCTCCCGTACTGTTCACCCCCGGTCCGACGCAGGTGCGCCCCGAGGTGCTGGAGGCCTTCGCCCGCCCGGTGATCTCGCATCGCGGTCCGGAGATTGCCGCCATCATCCGCGATGTCCTGCCGGCGCTGCGCGAGGTCTTCGGAGCCAAAGGCGACCTGCTGCTTTCCAGCTCCTCGGCCTCCGGGCTGATGGAGGGCGCCATCCGCAACCTGGTGGATCGCCGCTGCCTTCACCTGGTGTGCGGGGCCTTCGGCGAGCGCTGGAAGACCATTGCGCTGGACTGCGGGCGCGAGGCCGATGCGCTGCGGGTCGAGCCGGGCCAGCCGATCCGGCCGGAGGATCTGGACCGCGCCCTGCAGCAGGGGCAATATGAGGCGGTCTGCCTGACCCACAATGAGACCGCCACCGGCGTGACCAACCCGCTTGCGGCGATCGCGGAGGTCATGCGGCGCCACCCGGAGGTCCTCCTGCTGGTGGACGCGGTGAGCTCTTTGGGAGGGATGCCGGTCGAGGTGGACCGACACGGCATCGACGTCTGCCTCGCCTCGGTTCAGAAGGCGATGGCGCTGCCGCCCGGCTTCTCCCTGTGCGCCGTCTCGCCGCGGGCGCTGGCGCGCGCCCGGGAGATGAAGGGGCGCGGCTATTATTTCGATTTCGTCCGCCTGGCGGAGGCCTCGGCGAAGGGACAGCCTCTCGCCACCCCGTCGGTATCGCACCTCTCGGCGCTGCAGGCACAGCTGGACATCATGGCTCGCGAGGGACTGCCGGCCCGCTTCGCGCGCCACGAGGCGATGGCCGCGACGGTGCAGGCCTGGGCCCTGCAGCGTTTCGGCATCCTGGCGGCCGAAGGGTGCCGCTCTTCGACCGTCACCTGCGTCGTCAACACGCGCAAGATCGCCGTCGCCGATCTCCTGGCCCGCCTGAAGCAGCGCGGCTACCAGATCTCCAACGGCTACGGGGACCTCAAGGAAGTCACCTTCCGGATCGGCCACATGGGGGAGCACACGGTGCAGGAGGTGGAGGCGCTGCTGTCGCTGCTGGACGAGCTGCTCGCCGCATGAGCCGCGACACGATCCTGATCGCAGATCCGGTCGCCGAGGTGTGCGCCGAGATCTTCCGCCGCGCCGGGTGGGAGGTGGTGCGCCGTGACGCGGGGACAACCGGGGACCTGACGGCCGCCCTGAAGGAGGCGGTGGGGCTCGTGGTGCGCTCCGAGACGAAAGTCACGGAGGCGCTGCTCGATGCCGGAGCCAGGCTGCGCGTGGTGGGGCGCGCCGGCACCGGGGTCGACAACATCGATGTCGCCGCCGCCACGCGCCGCGGCGTGGTGGTGATGAACGCGCCCGGCGAGAACACCATCGCTGCGGCGGAGCACACCCTGTCGCTGATGCTGGCGCTGGCCCGCAACATCCCCGCCGCCGATCGGTCGATCAAGGCGGGACGATGGGAGCGGGGCCGCTTCATGGGGGTCGAGCTGTACGGCAAGACCCTCGGCGTGATCGGCCTGGGAAAGGTGGGCCGCGAGGTGGCCGCCCGGGCCCGGGCCTTCGGCATGGAGGTGCGCGGCTTCGACCCGTTCCTGCCGGAGGAGGTCTCCTCGCGCCTCGGCTTCACCATGCTGCCGTTGCCCGATCTGCTGGCGGTCTCCGACTTCCTCACCCTGCACGTTCCTCTCAATGATCAGACCCGCCATCTCCTGGGAGCGGAGACGCTGCAGCGCTGCAAGCCGGGTATCCGCATCGTGAACTGCGCCCGCGGCGGGATCGTCGACGAGGCGGCTCTGGCGCGTGCGCTGGATCAGGGGAAGGTGGCGGGCGCGGCGCTGGACGTCTTCGAGAAGGAGCCGCCTGCTTCCTCTCACCCGCTTGCCGCGCGCGACGAGGTGGTGGCGACGCCGCACCTGGGGGCTTCCACGGTGGAGGCGCAGGAGAAGGTGGCGGTGCGCATCGCCGAGCAGATGATTGCGTATCTGCAAAGAGGCTCGGTGGCCGGGGCTGTGAACGCGGATGCGATCGAGCCGGAGGTGTTCCGTGTCATCGCCCCCTGGATCGAGCTGTCGGAAAAGCTGGGACGCTTTCAGGCGCGGCTGGCGCCGGCCGCGGCCCGCGACCTGACGGTGGAGCTCAGCGGCGCGCTGCTGGAGCATCCCGTCACGCTGCTGGTCGCCGCGGTGCTGAAGGGCTTCCTGGAGGGCGTGGTCACCCAGCCGGTCAACCTGATCAATGCCCCCCTGCTGGCGCGCGAGATGGGGATCCGGGTGCAGGAAGTGCGCGCCTCCGATCCTTCGGACTACACCTCCCTCGTCGCGACACGCGTGACGACCGCCTCCGGCGACCGGACCATTGCCGGTACGCTGTTCGGCAAGCACGAGGCCCGGCTGGTGCGTCTCGACGAGTTCCGCTTCGACGCGGTGCCCGCCGGTGAGATGCTCATCTGCTCCAACGACGACCGCCCGGGGATGGTAGGGGTCCTCGGCACCCTCCTGGGGCAGGCCGCGATCAACATCGCCTCGCTTTCCCTGGGTCGGGACCACACCGGCGGCAAGGCGATCGCCATCTTCAACCTCGACAGCCCCGTGAGCCCCGATCTGCTGGAGCGCATCCGCTCCCTCAGCGGCATTCTATGGGCCGAGAGCGTCCGGCTCTGAGCATCTCGTAACAGCGCGACCATCCCGCGTCCCCGCGCGAACGCGCCGTACTCCGCGTCCGCGCGCGCGTGACTCGCCCGCCTGGCGGTCTCCTCGCGTCCTATCACGTGCATTTCTCTGAACTTGCCCCCCTCGCCCCGCGAGCGCCGCACGATGCGCGCCGCGCTGGCATTGCGCTTGCCTTGGTCCCCCCGCGAGGAGGAGACGATGGCTTCACCGGCAATGTCGCGCAAGGACCTGGAGCTTCTGGTGCTGAGAGCCCTCGGCGGCGAGCGCGTGCCGCTCCTTCTGGGCGGGAAACGGTTCACGCTGACCGTGGATCCGCTCTTCAAAGTCTGCGACGAGACGGATGGCTTCCTGTTCCTGTGCCTCGGCCTGTCCGGGCTGAAGACACGGCTGGATCGTCTCGCCGAGCCGCGGCCCGCGGGGCCGGAGAATCTGCATTCGAAGCTTGGGGGAGCGCAGGGATCCCACTAACCGATCGGCTCTCCATCGCTCGGAGGGTCCTTGCGGGGCGCGGAAGGGGGATCCGTCGATCCCCCCTCCCCCAAGATTTTTGTCGTGATTCCAGGGAAAGGAGGTGATGCGGTCCTTTCGTCCGATCCACCCACCCCGGCTCCCGGAGTTTTTCCCTAACGCACCAACCCAGAGGAGAACGTGAATGAAGACGATGTGGAAGAAGACGGGCGCCTGCCTGGCGCTGGGCGCCCTGGTTGCGCTGGCGCTGCTCGCGGCGCCGGCCACGGTGTACTCGGCCGCCACCGAGGAGAAGGCGGCGCGCCTCAACATCAACGCCGCCAGCGCCGACGACCTCGCCACGCTGCCCGGCATCGGCCCTTCCTACGCCAAGCGGATCATCGAGTACCGCGAGAAGAACGGCCCGTTCAAGCGGGTGGAGGATCTGCTCAATGTCCAGGGCATCGGCGAGAAGACGCTCGAGAGGATCCGCGACCGCGTCATGGTCGGATCGGGGAAGTAGGCCGGCCCCGGGGAACCCCGTCGGAGCTCGCGTTGAGAGGGAAGCGCGCTCCGGCGGGATCCCCGCGACCGGGTTCTCGCTGCTGGAATCCCTGGCGGCGATGGCCCTCCTCGCGGCGCTGATCGCGACGGCGGTGCCGCTGGTGGCACGGACGGTGGCGCGCGAGCGACTGCACGCCGCCTCGCTGGAGACGGCGCTGCTGTTCCGCGGCTTGCGCCAGCGCGCCGTCTCCGAAGGTCGCGCCTACGGCGTGCGCTTCACCGCCGCGACGGCGGGATGGACGTGCGAGCTGGCGCGCGACGGCAACGGCAACGGCATCAGAACCGCCGAGATTCTCTCGGGCAGGGACCCGCGGGTGGAGGGGCCTTGCGATCCGGCGCAGCGACACGAGGGGATTCGCATCGGGCTGCCCGCGACCGCGGTACCGCAGGTGCCGCCGGGCGCCGGGACGATCCCCACGCCGCAGGATCCGGTGAAGTTCGGCAGCGCCGATCTCGTGAGCTTCTCCCCCTCGGGATCGGTGTCCGGTGGGACTCTCTACCTGACCGACGGGGAACGCGTCGCCGCCGTGGTGGTGTACGGCCCGACCGGACGCATCCACCTGTTCCGCTATGACCCGGAGACCGGCTGGAGGGGAGGGTTCTGAGAATCCGGCTTCTCTCCGCCGGAGAGGGGAGGCAGGCAGGTAAGCAGGTCCTCGAAGCGCTCCAGGAAACGCTCCGCGCCGGCCGATAAGAGCGCTTCGCGCGACTCAGAACCGGTAGGGACGGCGAAGAAGGGGATGCCGGCGCGGCGCGCCGTTTCGTGGTCCACGAGCATGTCGCCGACCAGGATCGCCTCGTGCGGCTCGCAGCCCAGCTCCGTCAGACAGCGCCGCGCCATCTCCGGGTCGGGCTTCGCGGGCGCCAGGTCGGGGCCGTACAGGACAGGGAAGAGATCGCCCACGCCGAGGTGGTCCAGGATGCGGCGCGAAAAGTAGGCCGGCTTGTTGGTGATCACCGCCATGCAGTAGCCACGCGCCGCGAGCGCGCGCAGCGTGGCTGCCACGCCGGGTAGCAGGCGGCTCTTTTCCAGGCAGACGAGACGGTAGCGGTCCCGGAATATGCGGACCCCTTCCGCCACGTTCTCCTCGCCGAGCGCTTCGGCCATGAGGCTCTCGAGGCCGTGGCCCACGCGGCGCACCACTTGGGCATGCGTGAACGACGGGAGCGCAAAGGCCGAGCGCGCCGCATTGAGGCTCTCGGCGATCGCCTCGTACG
>DASTZC010000010.1 GCA_035764505.1 Candidatus Polarisedimenticolia bacterium | reverse complement strand
GCCACGAAAGGAAGAACCTCGTTGAGGGCCTGGATCTTTCCGGCCGGCCCCGTCAAATCGACGCGTTGCGCCGCTTCCCGCGCCAGATACTCCAGATAGGTCGGCGCCTGTGCCGCGAGGTCCCGGTAGCGCTCCGGCCCATCCTCGCGCACGAAACGATCGGGGTCCTTGCCTCCCGGCAGCCGCAGCACTCTCACCTCGAAGCCCGACTCGAGCAGCACGTCGAGGCTGCGCCGCGTCGCGGCCTGGCCCGCAGAGTCAGGATCGAAATTCACCACGACACGGCGCGTTGCGCGCGCCAGCAGCCGGACGTGCCCGGCGGTGAAGCCGGTGCCCAGCGTGGCGGCCAGGTTCTCGATCCCCGCCTGGTGCAGGGTCAAAAAGTCCATGTACCCTTCCACCAGGATGGCGCGATCGGCCTTGCGGATCGCGTCGCTGGTTCGATCCAGCCCGTACAGAATCTCGCCCTTGTGAAACAGCAGCGTCTCGGGGGAGTTCAGATACTTCGGCTCGCCCGGACCGAGGATCCGGCCCCCGAAGCCGACGCAGCCTCCGGACAGGGCGCGAATCGGGAAAATCAGCCGGCCGCGGAATCGATCGAAAGTGCGGCCTGTCTCTTCCTTCTTCGCCAGCAGCCCCGCCGCCAGCAGCTGCGTCTCAGAGAATCCGCGGCGGGTCAGGGCGTTTTTCAAGCCGTCCCATCGCGCCGGCGCGAATCCGAGCTGGAACGAGCCCACCGTCGCCGCCGACAGCCCGCGCTCCTTCAGGTAATCGCGCGCGCCTTTTCCTGCGGTCGCGTCGGCCAGCGCTCCCGCGAAGAAATCCGCCGCCGCCTGGTTCACCTGCATCAAAGTCTGGCGCTCGGAGGAGGCATGGTGCACGCGCTCGGGAAGCGGAATCCCGTAGCGCCGCGAGAGCATCCGCAGCGCTTCGCGGAAGTCCACCTTCTCGTAGAGCATCAGGAACTTGAAGGCATCGCCGCCGGTCCCGCATCCGAAGCAGTAGAACAGCTGCTTCCCGGCATCCACGTAGAACGACGGCGTTTTTTCCGTATGAAACGGACAGAGGCCGCGGTACTTGGCCCCGACTTTCTTCAGGGGAAGGTAGCCGGAGATGATCTCATGAATGTCCACACTGGCGCGGATTTTCTCGAGAGCCTCATCATCCGACCGAAAAGGCACGGCTCGCTCCCCTGCACGATTCCGCGCTCCGGGCACGACTTTCCCGGAGCTCACTGCGGCGCCGGACCCCTTTCGGGCCCGGCGCCCGGAGCCTAATCGTTATAGCGCCTTTCCTGCGCCAGGCGTTTGAGCGCCTTCTTGCGCGCGGCCAAGGCTTTGATTTTTCGCTTCTGGCTGGGTTTCAGATAGTGCTGTCTTTTCTTGACTTCTGAGAGAATGCCGGACTTCTCGCACTTTCTCTTGAAACGGCGAAGAGCATTCTCGAGGGTTTCGTCCTCCCTCACCCTAACCAACGGCATTCACACATACCCCCCTTCTATATGGAGATATCTGCGCCGTCATCTCTCCGGTCCGGTCCCTCCAGACCGCGATCGCGACGGATCAGTCTGTATTGTCATGCCGGCTGTTGGGTACCCGCGGACCTAGGTTGTGGAAATAAGCTCTAGGTTTTGCTGAGATTTATCCCGGTGGCGGCGGACAAATACGCCCTAAATATATGCTTGGGGTACACCTTTGTCAAGAAATGGCTGTCAAATATCTTTCAGAACGTATCTTATTGACTGAGCTAGCGTTGCCTGGATTTACGGATCCGCCGGCGGGAGCCGCGAGCGCGACTGCGGGATTTTCCGCTCCGGGCGCCTGTTTTATTGATCAAGCCCGCCGCCAGGCCCGCCCCGAAGCCATTATCGATGTTCACGACCGTGATGCCGCCGGCACAGCTATTCAACATGGCGAGCAGGGCGGCAATTCCCCCCGAACCAGCCCCATAGCCCACGCTGGTCGGCACGGCGATGACCGGAGCGTCCACCAGCCCACCGACGACGCTGGGAAGCGCCCCTTCCATGCCTGCGACGACGACCAGGACCCGCGCGGTGAGCAGGGACTCGCGATGGGCCAGCAGACGATGCAGGCCGGCGACTCCGACGTCATAGATCCGCTCCACCCGGTTACCCATCAGCTCCGCCGTGAGGGCTGCCTCCTCGGCGACCGGGATGTCCGAGGTGCCCGCGGCGAGCACCACGATCCCCTCATTCTCAGGGGACACCCAGGTCGACGGGACCCACGAGACGGCTCTCGCCTGGGCGTGATAGACAGCATCCTCGAGAATCTCGCGGATTCCGGCAAAGGCGGATTCGGCGCAACGGGTCACCAGGATGGGAGATTTCTCGCGCGCCAGGCTGCGAATGATCTCCACCAGCTGCTCGGACGTCTTTCCGGGGGCGTAGACGACCTCGGGAAAGCCTCTCCTGAGATGCCGGTGGTGATCCACCTTGACGAAACCAAGATCCTCGAAAGGTAGGAACCGGAGCCGGCGCAGCGCCGCGTCGACATCGATCCTGCCCTCCGTGAGCTGGCGCAGCAGCGCCCGGATTCTCTTTTGTTCCATGGAGATCCTCGAAGGGGGCGGGATTATAGCATGCGTGTTGCACGGGACCCGCTTTCCTTGACAAGGCCGCGCGCGCTCTCTTAGACTTCGCCAGCTTCCACCTCACCGGAAAAAACCGAGGAAACGCGGGCGTTCACGGAGGATCCGGCATGAGCCACACCACGGAGAAGCGGCAGCACCCGAGAGTCAAGGATCGCCTGACGCTGCGCTCCTCCTTCGCCGGCAGCGGCAGCAGCGAGATGGCCACGACCGATCTCAGTCTGGGTGGGGCCCTGGTCGTCGCGGGGCGCTACATCCCTCTGATGACGAAGGTGGAGGTGACGCTCCTCCTGCCGCCGGAGCCGAGCGAATCGGGGCCTCGTCCGGTGCACACCCAGGCCGTGGTCGTACGAGTGCGGCCGCCCGAGGAGCATGCCGGGCTCCAGCATTACGAGCTAGCCCTCTTCTTCTCCCACATGGAGCAGCGCGACCGCAGCGTCCTCTCCCGGTATCTCGCGGCTCAGACCCCGGGGTCCTGATGAGCGAGATCATCGTCGGGGTAACCGGCGCTTCAGGGTCGCTGTGCGCCCGGGACCTGATGCGCGGGCTACTGTCGGTGGCGGAAGTAACCCGCATCCACACGATCATCTCGCAGTTTGCGCGGCAGACGATGCACGCGGAGCTGGGAACGCCGGAGGCGGCGGGCGAGCCGGAGCTGCGCAAGGCGCTGTGCCCGGAGGGCGGAAGGCGGGTCGTGTTCCATGATCCCGCGAACATGGCGGCGGCTGTCTCCAGCGGCTCCTATCCCACCGGCGGCATGGTCGTGGTCCCCTGCAGCATGGGCACGATGGGAGCAATCGCTTCGGGAGTCTCCGGCAATCTGATCCATCGCGCCGCCGACGTGACGCTCAAGGAGCGCCGCCCCCTCGTCCTGGCGCTGCGCGAAACGCCGCTGAACCGCATCCACCTGCGCAACATGCTCGCGGTCAGCGAAGCGGGCGCCATCCTGTTTCCCCTCGTCCCTGCATTCTATGCGCGGCCCTCCGGCATGGATCAGATCCTCGAGCAATACACCGCCCGCATCCTGGATCAGCTCCGCCTGCCCCACCATCTGGGCCGGAGATGGGGCGCCTAGCCTCCGCCCTCCACGCTTCCACCGCCCGCCCTCTCCGAGATCTGGGGGCGACGCTGGATATGATCCAGTTCCAGCACACGGTTTTCGCACTGCCGTTCGCCCTGATGGGCGCGGCGCTCGCCGCCGGCGGGTGGCCGGACGTGCGCACGTTCCTCTGGATCCTGGGGGCGATGGTCGGGGCTCGTAGCGCCGCCATGACCTTCAACCGGCTGATAGATCGCCGCTTCGATGCCCGAAACCCCCGCACGGCGAACCGGCCCCTGGTGACGGGAAAGCTGTCCACCCGGTTCGCCAGCGCGTTCCTGGCGTGCAGCATCGCCCTCTTCCTGCTTTCGGCCTATCGGTTGAACCGGCTCGCCTTCCTCCTGGCTTTTCCCGTGCTGGCTCTGATCCTGGGATACTCCTACGCCAAGCGCTTCACCTCGGCGGCGCACTTCCTGCTCGGCGCGGCGCTGGGGTGCGCGCCGTTGGGGGCCTGGATCGCGGTACGGGGGAACATCGGCAGCACGCCCCTCGTCCTGAGCCTGGCAGTTATCCTGTGGACCGCCGGCTTCGATCTCATCTATGCATGCCAGGATGCCGATTTCGATCGACGCGAGGGACTGCGCTCGGTGCCGGGTAGCTGGGGCATTCCCAGCGCGCTGCGGCTTTCACGCTGGCTGCACGCCGGAATGATCGCGGCCCTGATTGGCCTGGGAGCCATGGCGGATCTCGGCGGCCTTTATTTCGCGGGAGTGGCGGTGACCGCAGGCATGCTCGTCTACGAGCATTCCCTGGTGCGACCCGACGACTTGTCACGGGTCAACCGGGCCTTTTTCACGGTCAACGGCTGCATCAGCCTTTTTCTTTGTGCGGCAACGATCGCCGATCTCCTGCGCCGCGGCTGACTCAGCGCCGGGGAGAATCGAGCAGCAGGTAGAGATCGCGCAGGTTGTTCCCCGTCGGGCCGGTGATCAGCGCATCGCCCAGCGCCTCGAAGACCGGGTAGGTGTCGCCCCGCGACCGGCTGGCCGCCAGATCGAATCCGAGACGCGCGGCGCGTGCCACCGTGGCGCCGTCGGCCATGGCGCCGGCCGCCGGGCTGCTGCCGTCCTTCCCGTCGCTGCCGGCGGCGAGGACCAGCCTCCCCTGGCTGCCCTGCAGGCGCACGGCGGCGGCGGCGGCGAAATCCTGCGCTCGACCGCCGCGTCCCTTCCATCCCCGCGACTCGCGCCGGAGCTCTCCTCCTGCCAGCAGGCAGCGAGGGCCCGGGCTTCGATCTCGCGGAGACTTCAGGAATTCGTCCAGCAGCGCGTCGGCCGAGACCCCTTCGTCAAGGCGAACCACCTTCGTCGCATAGCCAAGCTGCCGGGCTTCCCGCGCCGCCGCGTCGACCAGCAGGCCGCTGTCGGCCAGGACGCTCCAGCGAAGGCGCGCAAAGCAAGGGTCGCCGGGCTTCGGAGTCTCCGGCCATGGTCGCCGATCCAGACGCCCGCGCAGCGCGGCGGGGAGCGCCGCCAGGATGCAGGAATCGGTCAGGATGCTGCGCGCCTCCTCCCAGGTGGAGGGATCGGGAAGGGTGGGCCCGCCGCCTACTGACTCCGGATTGCCGGGGGCAACGTCCGACCATAAGAACGTCAGGTGGTCCGCTTGGGGAGCAAGCGCCGCCAGCCTCCCCCCCTTGATGGCCGAGAAGTGCTTGCGGACGATGTTGATCTCGCGGATCCCCAGGCCGCTCTCGATCAGGCTGCGATGCAGGAGGCGCTTTTCGGCGATGCCCAGGAGGCCCGGCAGGGGTACGGCGGCCAGCGCCGACGCGCCACCCGAGATCAGGTAAACCAGCGTATCGCCCGATCGCGCCGATCGCACCCGTCTCATCAGATCCAATCCGGCGCGCTCCGAGCGGCGGGAGGGATACGGGTGAGCGCCGATCCGGACCCGCAGAGATTTCGGGGGACGTCCAGAGTCGGCGGGGACGACCGCAAGTCCGTGAAGCCCCAGGCCGCGCGGGAAGATCCGGAGGAATGATCGCGCCATTGTCGCGGCCGCTTTGCCTGCCGCCAGAATCAGAGTCCGATTCCTTTCCGGCAGCCGCTGCTCGAAATCCGGGGCCTTGAGAAAGCTATCGTGCATGCCGATCCGCGCCCGAAAGACGCGGGAAACGGAGCACTCGGCGAGCGCTCCCTTCAGGATCGCCCGCGCGTCTCGCCTAAGAGCGCGGCGGGACCTCACTTTCAACGAATTTACTCCTTGACAGGTCCGGAACCTGATGGTATTTACTCCCCCGGTTGCAGTCCTACGCTTTCCCTTATTCTCTAGCCGGAGGAGATGCAATGAACAAGGCCGATCTCATCGAGAAGATTGCGAAGGACGTCCGAATAAGCAAGACCACGGCTGGCAAGACTCTGGATTCGCTGGTGGATGGCGTGACCAAGTCTCTTAAGAAGGGAGAGAGAGTGGCGCTGGTGGGTTTCGGCACTTTCTCCATCTCCAAGAGAAAGGCGCGGGTCGGGCGCAATCCCCAGACGGGCGAGACGATTCAAATCAAGGCGCGCCGGGTCGCCAGGTTCCGCCCCGGCAAGGAGCTCGCAGCCTCCATCAAGTAGCTGCGGCTCACGGAGATCGATTGCGAAAAAGGGCGGCTGCGGCCGCCCTTTTCTCTTTGGGGCGATGGAAGGAGCCGGCTCGCTTCCTGCCTCCTTGGACGCCTTACTCCACCGTCGCCAGGAGTGCCCCGGTCTCCACGGTCTGCCCCGCCGCGACCTCGATCGCCGTGATCGTTCCCGCTCGGGGAGCCGGAACCTCGTTCTCCATCTTCATCGCCTCCAGGACCAGCAATCCCTGTCCACGCGACACCGTATCGCCGACTTTCGCCTTCACGCTCACCACTTTGCCTGGCATCGCGGCGCGCACATCGGCCTTGCCGGAAGCCTCGCCGTCCAATGAAGCCTCGCCGCCCCGCAGAGGGTCGAGGATCTCGATCGCCACTTGTTGCGTTCCGAAGTCCAGGAAGTGGCGCGATCCGCGGGTGTCGCAGGTGATGTCGAAGGTGCGATCGCCGAGCCGGATCAGGAGCGAGGCGGGACCCCTCTCCACAACCTCCGCCTCAACCTGACGCTCTCCCACGCGCCCCAGGTAACGGTTCCCTTCCCGGCGCAGCTCGACACGTCGCTTGCTCCCGCCGACCCGGACTTCCAGGCTCATCATCCTCTCCAGGGGTTCGTCAGGCCCCAGCGGCCTTGCATCGCCTGTCTCCCGGCGAGCGTCCAGGCATTCGTGGCGGACGGGTTTGCAGGGAGTGGCCGGGATGCGCCGCGCCGATGCAGGACCGCCGCCGCCACCAGGGCCGCAGCCTCCAGCTCTTCGTCCAGCGCGGGAGGTTGGCGCGACAACAGGCGCTCGACGTAGCCGGTATCGATCTCCCCCGACCGGAACTCGGAATCGGCCATCACCCGGCGATGGAAAGGGATGGTGGTCGGGACGCCCGCGATCCGGAACTCCGCCAGCGCCACTTCCATCGTCCGGATCGCCGACAGGCGGTCCTTCCCCCACACGATCAGCTTGGCGAGGAGCGAGTCGTAGTGTCTCGAGACTTCGTCCCCTTCCGCCACCCCGGCATCCACCCGGACGCGCGGTCCTTCCGGCGGCCGGTAGTAACGGATCGGGCCGGGAGAAGGGATGAAGCCGTTCTCCGGGTCCTCCGCCTGGATGCGGCACTCGAGGGCCCAGCCACGGGGTCGCAGTCCTTTCGTCGGGACCGGCAGCGGCTCGCCCGAGGCGATCCGGATCTGCGCCTCGACGAGATCCAGTCCCAGCACCATCTCGGTCACGGGATGCTCGACTTGCAGGCGCGCGTTGATCTCGAGGAAATAGAAGCGCCCCTCGGAGTCGCGGATGAACTCGACGGTGCCGGCGTTGGTGTAGCCCGAAGCCTTGCAGGCGGTCAGCGCCCAGCGTCCGAGCTTGCGGCGCAGCGTTTCGTCCACCACGGGCGAGGGGGTTTCCTCCACCAGCTTCTGGTGCCGCCGCTGGATCGAGCATTCCCGCTCTCCCAGCGAGACCCCCGAGCCGCGCTCATCGACGAGCACCTGCAATTCGATGTGTCGCGAGCGCTCCAGGTAGCGCTCCGCAAAAACCGTGTCATCGCCGAAGGCGCCGCGGGCCTCCCCGCGGGCGGCGGAGAGTGCCGCCGGCAGGGCCTCCGGCGAGCGCACCACCCGCATGCCGCGTCCGCCTCCTCCGGCGGCCGCCTTGAGGAGAATCGGATAGCCGGACTTCTTCGCCCAGCGGCGGAAGTCCTCCTCGCTCAGCTTCTTTCCCTGCAGCCCCGGGACCACCGGAACCCCGGCCGCAATCATGCGCCGGCGAGCCTCGATCTTGTTCCCCAGTTTGCGCATCGATCCGCCCGACGGACCGATGAAGACCACGCCGGCGCGCCCGCAGGCTTCCGCGAACTCCGGGTTCTCCGAGAGGAACCCGTAGCCTGGGTGGATGGCGTCCGCGCCGCACCGCCGAGCGGCGCGCAGGATCGCCTCCTGGTCGAGATAGCTCTGGGCCGAGGGAGCCGGCCCTATTTCCAGCACCTCGTCGGCCATGCGGGCGTGCAGCGCGCCGCGGTCCGCCTCGGAGCAGACGGCGGCGGTCTTGATTCCCAGGCGCCGGCAGGTACGGATCACGCGCGCCGCGATCTCGCCCCGGTTGGCAATCAGGATCTTCCCGAAGAGCGCGCGGCGCGGCGCGGCGGAGCGGCGGCGGGTCGTGGGCATCAGAGAGGGATGTTGCCGTGCTTCTTGGGAGGGTTCAGGTCGCGCTTGGTCGACAACAGCGCCAGCGAGGCGATCAGCTTGGGCCGCGTGATGCGCGGCTCGATGATCTCGTCGAGGAAGCCGCGCTCGGCCGCCACGTAGGGATTGGCGAACTTGCTGCGGAACTCCTCCACCTTCTGCTGGCGCAGTTTCTCGGGATGGTCGGCCGACTCGAGCTCGCGCCGATGGATGATGCTCACCGCCCCCTCCGGTCCCATCACCGCGATCTCGGCGCTGGGATAGGCGAAGTTGAGATCGGTGCGGATCTGCTTGCTGGCCATAACGCAGTAGGCGCCGCCGTAGGACTTACGCGTGATCACCGTGATCTTCGGAACGGTCGCCTCCGCGAAGGCGTACAGGAGCTTGGCTCCATGGCGGATGATTCCGCCAAGCTCCTGGGCGACCCCGGGCAGGAAACCGGGAACGTCCTCGAAGACAACCAGGGGGATGTTGAACGCGTCGCAGAAGCGCACGAAGCGCGCGCCTTTCACCGAGGCATCGATGTCCAGGGTCCCGGCCAGGACCGCCGGCTGGTTCGCCACGATGCCGGCCACCCTGCCCCCGAGCCGCGCGAAGCCCACCACGAGGTTGCGAGCGAAGTGCTCGTGCACCTCGAGGAACTTCTCCTCGTCCACCACCGTGTGGATCAGGTCCTTCATGTCGTAAGGCTGGTTCGGGTTTTCGGGGATCAGCTTGTCCAGCGCCGGATCCTCGCGCCGCGGATCGTCCCGGGTGTCGCGCTGCGGGGGATCGGCCATGTTATTGGAAGGAAGATAGCCGAGAAGGTCCCGCAGCAGGGCCAGACAGGCGCGGTCGTCGCGCGCCGCGAAATGGGCCACCCCGCTGGACTGGTTGTGGGTCATCGCCCCGCCCAGGCGCTCCTTGGTTACCTCCTCGTGCGTGACCGTCTTGATCACCTCCGGACCGGTGATGAACATGTAGCTGGTCTTCTCCACCATCACGTTGAAGTCGGTGATGGCGGGAGAGTAGACCGCGCCCCCGGCGCATGGCCCCATGATGGCGGATAGCTGCGGCACCACTCCGGAGGCGAGGGTATTGCGGAGGAAGATGTCGGCATAGCCCGCCAGGGAGACCACCCCTTCCTGGATGCGGGCACCTCCCGAGTCGTTGAGCCCGACAATCGGGGCCCCGACGCGCATCGCCATATCCATGATCTTGCAAATCTTCGCGGCGTAGGTCTCCGAGAGCGATCCGCCGAAGACGGTGAAATCCTGGGCGAACACGAAAATCGGCCGGCCCTCGACCAGGCCGTGGCCTGTAATGACCCCGTCCCCCGGGATGACGGTCTTCTCCATGCCGAAGTCGCGGCTGCGGTGGGTGACGAACTTGTCGAATTCCTCGAAGGTGTCGGCGTCCAGGAGGAGCTCCACCCGCTCGCGGGCGGTCAGCTTGCCTTCCTGGTGCTGGCGGGCGATGCGCTCGGCGCCGCCGCCTTCCTCCGCCTCGCGGTTCCTGCGGCGCAGCTCATCCAGGTGATGCGAGGACATCAGCTCAGGTCCCTACGGCGCGGCGATCGCGCGATCAGCGGGAGCGGCGGCGGGTCGATGCGTCCGGATAATTCAGTCCCGGCGGGCCGGCTGGGGAAGCTTTTTCCAGTCGTCCAGGAATTTCTTCAATCCCACGTCGGTCAGAGGGTGCTTGAGCAGCGCCTCGATGACGGAAAACGGCATGGTCGCCACATCGGCGCCCGCCATGGCCGCGTCCACCACGTGGATCGGATTGCGGATGCTGGCGGCGAGGATCTCCGTGGGGAAATCGTAGTTGTCGAAGATCGTCCGGATCTGGCGGACCAGATCCATGCCGACATGGCTGATGTCGTCCAGCCGGCCGACAAAGGGGCTGACGTAGGCGGCCCCCACCTTGGCGGAGACGAGGGCCTGGGTCGGCGAGAAGATGAGCGTCACGTTGATCCGGATTCCCTCGCTGGAGAGCGCCTTGATGGCGGGGATGCCGGCGGGGATGCAGGGGATTTTCACGGTGATGTTCTTGGCGATGCGGGCCAGCTTCCGGCCCTCAGCGATCATCTCCTCGGTCGTAGTGCTGACCACCTCGGCGCTGACCGGCCCCGGGACGATGGAGCAGATCTCCTTGAGCGCCTCGTAGAAGTCTTTCCCTTCCTTCGCCACGAGGGAGGGGTTGGTGGTCACCCCGTCCAGGATGCCCCAGCTCGCCGCCTTGCGGATTTCCTCGATGTTCGCCGTATCGATGAAGAATTTCATGATTTCCTTCCCGGCCGGGCGCCGGAGAGCCCCGGCCTCAGCCTTCTTCTTTTTCGACCACCTTGGCCACCGCGACCACCACGTCCCCTTCCTCGAGGTTGATGAGGCGGACACCCTGGGTGTCTCTTCCGTGGACGGAGATGCCGCTCACCGCCATTCTAATCACCATTCCGAACTGGGTCACGACCATGATCTGGTCGTCTTCCTGGACCTCGCAGACGCCGATGACGTTGCCGCCCCTCTCGGTGGTGCGGATGTTGATGATGCCGAGGCCTCCGCGGCCGGTGACGCGATATTCCTCCACGGGAGTGCGCTTGCCGAGGCCGCGCTCGGTCACCGTCAGGATGTGGCCCTGGCGGGACAGGGTGTCCATCTCAACCAGGAAATCGTTGCTCCTCAGCTGCATGCCCCGGACGCCGTAGGCGCTGCGGCCCATCGGCCGGACCTCGCTCTCCGCGAAGCGGATCGCCTTGCCCTGGTTGCTCGCCAGGAAGAGGTCCGAGGAGCCGGTGGTGATGCGCGCATCCAGCAGCGAGTCGCCCTCGTCGATCGACAAGGCGATGATGCCGCCGCTGCGCGGGTGCGAGAATGACGACAAGGCGGTCTTCTTCACCGTGCCGCGGGTGGTCGCCAGGACGACGTAGCGGTCGTCGGGGAAGTCGCGCGTGGCGATCAGCGCCGCCATCTTCTCCCCTTCCCCCATGCCGATGAAGTTCACCAGCGCCTTCCCCTTGGCAGCCGCCCCCACCTGCGGAATCTCGTGCACCTTGAGCCAGTGCACCCGTCCCTTGTTGGTGAAGATCAGGAAGTAGTCGTGCGTGGAGGCGACGAAGAGGTGCTCGACAAAATCCTCGTCGCGCACCGTCATCCCGGTGCGCCCCTTGCCGCCCCGGTTCTGCGAGCGGTAGACCGCCAGCGGGCTGCGCTTGATGTAGCCCGAGTGGGTCAGGGTGACGACCATCTCCTCCTCGGCAATCAGCTCCTCGACCGAGATCTCCTCGGCATGGTCCAGGATCTGCGTGCGCCGGGCGTCGCCGAAATTCTTGCGGATCTCCAGCATCTCCTCGACGATGATCTCCCGGACCAGCTGGTCGTTCCCCAGGATTTCGCGATAGCGGGCGATCATCTGCAGGACCTCCGCGTATTCGTCGAGCACCTTCTGGCGCTCGAGCGAGGTCAGCTTCTGCAGCCGCAGGTCGAGAATCGCCTGGGCCTGGATGTCGGAGAGCTTGAATCGGAGGCGCATCGACTCCTTGGCCTCGCCCGGCGTCTTGGCGGAGCGGATCAGGGCGATGATCGCATCCAGGTTGTCGAGCGCGATCTTCAGCCCTTCCAGGATGTGCGCGCGCTCCTCGGCCTTTTCCAGGTTGAACCGGGTGCGCCGGACGATGACGTCGCGGCGGTGCTCGATGAAGTGATCCAGCAGCTCCTTGAGGCCCAGGATGCGCGGCTGATTGTGGACGATGGCCAGGAAGATGACGCCGAAGGTCTCCTGCATCTGGGTGTACTTGTAGAGGTTGTTCAGGATTACGTCGGCGATCTCGCCGCGCTTCAGGTCGAGGACCACCCGGATGCCGTCGCGGTCCGACTCGTCGCGGATGTCGGCAATCCCTTCGATGCGCTTCTCGGTGACCAGCGCTGCGATCTGCTCGATGAGCCGAGACTTGTTCACCTGGTAGGGGATCTCGGTGATCACGATGCGCGTCTTGTCCTTCTTCCCTTCCTCGACGCCGGCACGGGCGCGCATCTGCAGGATGCCGCGGCCGGTGCGGTAGGCCTGACGGATGCCGGCGCGGCCGCAGATGAACCCGCACGTCGGGAAGTCGGGGCCCGGGACGATCTCGAGGAGCTCGTCCACCGTGATCTCGGGGTTCTTGATGACGGCGACCACGGCGTCGCAGATCTCGGAGAGGTTGTGCGGCGGGATGTTGGTCGCCATGCCCACCGCGATCCCCGAGGAGCCGTTCACCAGGAGGTTTGGGAAGCGCGACGGCAGCACCAGGGGCTCCCTCATCGAGCCGTCGTAGTTGGGTCCGAAGTCGACGGTGTTCTTCTCGATGTCGGCGAGCATCTCGTGGGCCAGCTTGGACATGCGCACTTCGGTGTAGCGCATCGCCGCCGGCGGGTCGCCGTCGATCGAGCCGAAATTCCCCTGCCCGTCCACCAGTGGATAGCGCAGCGAGAAGTCCTGCGCCATGCGGACGATCGTGTCGTACACCGCCGCCTCGCCGTGAGGGTGGAACTTGCCGATCACGTCTCCCACCACGCGCGCCGACTTCTTGTAGGGCTTGTCGTGGTCGTTGTTGAGCTCGTGCATCGCGTAGAGCACGCGGCGATGCACCGGCTTGAAGCCGTCCCGGATATCGGGCAGGGCCCGGCCGATGATGACCGACATGGCGTAGTCCAGGTAGGACCGCCGCATCTCGTCTTCGATGTTGACCGGTATCTTCTCGTCCGGGGGCTGGGGGGGAGTGAGGTTCTCGTCCATGGCCTATCAGATGTCCAGGTTGCGCACGTCCAGGGCGTTGTCCTCGATGAACTTGCGGCGCGGCTCGACCTGGTCGCCCATGAGGACCGTGAAGATCGAATCGGCTTCGACCGCGTCGGAGATGCTCACCTTGAGCAGCTTGCGGGTCTCCGGATTCATGGTGGTCTCCCAGAGCTGCCCGGGGTTCATCTCGCCGAGTCCCTTGTAGCGCTGGATCGACAACCCCTTCTTACCTTCGTCGAGGAGGTGGTCCAGCAGGGCGCGCTTGCTCTCGATGGCGGTCTCGGAGCCGTTCAGGGAGACCAGGAAGGGCGGCTTCGCCAGCTCCACCATCTCGCGGTTGAGCTGTCGCAGGCTACGGTATTCGATCGAGGAGACCAGGTCCCACGAGATGGTGGCCTGGGGGACGGACCGGATCCGGGTCTTGTAAGCGAAGCGGAACAGGTTGTGCTCCTCGTCCTTCTCGAGGTCCTCCACGTTCCGGCCGCTCTGCTGGACGCGGCCGCGGATCTTCTCCAGGGCCTCGGGGTTCTGGAAGGTCGAGACGTCGTGGACGTCCTCCTCCAGCAAAACCTCCACAATCGGCTCCTCGAAGCCACGCCGCGCCAGGAGGTCCATCAGGTGCTTGTACTCGGCCAGGCGCTCCAGGGTCCGGCTCAAGGCCTTCCCCTTGATCTCGCTGGCCGAGGTCCCGGGGACGCGCACCGTCACCTCCTCGGCCGCTTTTGTCATCAGGAAATGGCTGAGCTCGCGGTCGTTCCCCAGGTAGCGCTCCGTCTTCCCCTTTTTCACCTTGTACAGGGGAGGCTGGGCAATGCACAGGTGGCCGCGCTCGATGACGTCGCGCATCTGGCGGTAGAAAAAGGTGAGCAGCAGCGTCCGGATGTGGGCCCCGTCGACGTCGGCGTCGGTCATGATGATGACCTTGTGATAACGCAGCTTGGAGACGTCGTAGTCGTCTTCGCCGATGCCGGTGCCAAGGGCCGTGATGATGGTGCGGATTTCCTGGCTCGACAGCATCTTGTCGAAGCGCGCCTTCTCGACGTTGAGGATCTTCCCGCGCAGCGGGAGGATTGCCTGGTAGCGCCGGTCCCGGCCCTGCTTGGCCGACCCGCCCGCCGAATCGCCCTCCACCAGATAGATCTCGGCCATCGCCGGATCCCGCTCCTGGCAGTCGGCCAGCTTGCCCGGCAGCGACCAGGCGTCGAGCGCACCTTTGCGCCGGGTCAGGTCCCGGGCCTTGCGGGCCGCCTCGCGGGCGCGCGCGGCGTCCATCGCCTTCTCGACGATCTTGCGGGCGACCGAGGGATTCTCCTCGAAATGGGCCGACAACCGATCGTTCACCAGCGTCTCGACGATCCCCTTCACCTCGCTGTTGCCGAGCTTGGTCTTGGTCTGCCCTTCGAACTGGGGCATGGGGAGCCGGACGCTCAGGACGGCGGTGAGGCCTTCGCGCACGTCCTCGCCGCTCAAGGTGATCTTGTCCTTGTTATTGAGCTTGCTCAGGTAGTTGTTGATGGTGCGGGTGAGCGCTGACTTGAAGCCGCTGAGGTGGCTGCCGCCTTCGTGGGTGTTGATCGAGTTCGCGAAGCTGAAGATGTTCTCGTTGTACCCGTCGTTGTACTGCAGCGCGATCTCGGCGATGACCGCGTCCTTCTCGCCCTTCAGGTAGACGGGGTCGGGATGCAGGCAGACCTTGTTCTTGTTCAGGTGGGAGACGAAGGAGATGATGCCGCCCTGGTAGTTGAAGCTGTGCTTCTTCTCGTTCCGCTCGTCCTCAATCGAGATCTCAACCCCTTCGTTGAGGAACGCCAGCTCGCGCAGCCGCTGCGAAAGCACGTCGAAGGAGACCTGGGTCACCTCGAAGATCTCGCCGTCCGGCTTGAAGGTGACCATGGTGCCGCGCCGCTTGGTGGTCCCCGTCTGGCGGAACTCGCCCGGCTTGCCGCGCTCGTAGCGCTGCTGGTAGACCTTGCCGTCCCTCCAGATTTCCAGCTCCAGGAACTCCGAAAGGGCGTTCACCACGGAGACGCCTACGCCGTGCAGCCCGCCGGAAACCTTGTAGGTCTCATTGTCGAACTTGCCGCCGGCGTGCAGCTTCGTCATGACCACCTCGGCCGCCGGACGCTTCTCCTGGGGATGCTCCTCGACCGGGATGCCGCGTCCGTTGTCGACCACCGTGACCGAGCCGTCCAGGTGGATGCTCACCTGGATCTGGTTGCAGTATCCGGCCAGCGACTCGTCGATGCTGTTGTCCACAACCTCGTACACCAGCTGGTGGAGCCCTTCCACCGCGGTGTTGCCGATGTACATGGCGGGGCGCTTGCGGACCGCCTCGAGGCCCTCCAGCACCTTGATGTTGCTGGCGTCGTAGCGATCGTCGGTGCCCACCCTGCGGATCTGCTGCTCCATCACGGCTCCTGCGCGGCGCGCCTGCCCGGTGCCGGTTCGGGCGCCCCGCGGGCGTCCCTTCCGGTCGAAAGGGACGGACGTTTCGTTCCACTCTCGGAGAAAGCTGAGACTGTGTGTTTCAAGCTTTCCGACTTTGCCCGGCCGGCCACGGGGAAGAGGTTGGAGAGGAGGTGGTGTGGTTTTCCGCCCGTGGGCCCTGGCCGGAGTGCGTGTGAACTTAAAGGAGATTCAGGGCCGATTCCCATGCCCGGGCGGGAGCCGTTTTTTTCTCGCTCCGCGTGCCGGACGCCACCCCATCGAGCGTGAAAATTCTAACATATCGAGGGGGTCGCCACAACCGTCGGAAGGCCCTTCCGGCGCCCTTCAGATGCGCATCGGCATGACGATGTAGCGGTAGTCGAGCTCCCCTTCCTGGGCCGGGGTCATCATCCCCTGGGTCTGCTCGTCCTTGAGGTGCAGCGAGAACTTGGGGGCTTCGACTACTGCCAGGAAATCGAGGAGATAACGGGCATTGAAGCCGATTTCCAGCTCCGCGCCGCGATATCCGACCTCAACCACCTCACGGGCCTCCCCCATCTCGGGATTGCTCGAGGAGACCTCCAGCCGGCCGGGCTGGAGGGAGAGCTTCACGGCCCGGGAGCGCTCGTTGGCCAGCAGCGAGACGCGCCGCACGGCGTCGGTGAACTCGCCTACCCCGAATTCCAGGATCTTGTCATTGTCCTTGGGGATGACTTTCTCGTAAGCGGGAAACACCCCTTCCACGGTGGCCGACGCGAGGACCAGACCACCGGACCTGAAGAAGACGCGGTTCTCCGAGACCCCGAGCAGAACCTCCTTGGAGTCCTCGAGGTCGATGCGCGCCACCTCGACGAGGGTCTTTCGAGGGATGATGACCCGGATTTCCTTCTCGACTGCCTTGCGGGCCGGCTTGCCCGAGACGAAGGACAGGCGGTGGCCGTCGGTCGCCACCAGCGACAGGTTCTCTTTGCCGAGGATGGCCAGCACCCCCTGCAGAGGGTAGCGGGCATCATCCGCCGTGCTGGCGAACAGGACCCGATTGACCATCCCCTGGAAGATCTCCAGGTCCAGGGGGATCGCCTTGGCAAAGTCGAAATCGGGGATCGACGGAAAGTCGTCCTTGGGAAGTCCAACCATGCGGAAGTGGGAGCGGGCGCAGGTGATCTGCACCCAGTGGTTGTCCTCCAGCTTGAAAGAGACGGTGTCCTCGGGCAGCAGGCGGATGATCTCGAAAAGCTTCTTGGAGGAAAGGGTGATGGCCCCCGGCTTGCCGACCTTCGCGGCCGTGGAGGTGCGTATCCCCAGCTCGAGGTCGGTGGCGGCGAGCTCGAGCTGCCCTTTCTCCGCCGCCAGGTAGGTATTGGACAGAATCGGGATGGTGTTCTTCTTTTCGACCACGCCCTGCAGACGCTGTAACTCTTTGTGGAGATCCCCGCGCGGGACCGTGAACTCCATACAGGCTCCTCAGATCCTTAGAAGTAATCCGTATATCATAAAAACAGTGGTTACTGCAGCGCTGTGCATGACGCGGACGTTTTCGCCAACTCGCGCCACCCTACGCAGTTCACGGTAGCCCCCGGCGTGGGTTTGCCGTGCACGTCCTGGTGGACCGAATGTGGAAATCTCCGCGGTCGCGCCGATGTGCGGCGATCCGCAGCCGTTCCACAGGCCATTCTTCCACAGCCCGCGCATCCTATTCGAACGACTCGACGAAGCTGCGAATGAGCCTGTCGAAATCCTTGTCTTCCCTGCGCCGCTCCTCCACCTTGTTGATGGCGTGGATCACCGTGGAGTGGTGCTTGCCTCCGAAGACCTGCCCGATGGCCGGGAGCGACTGTTCGGTCAGCTTCTTGCTGAGATACATGGCGATCTGCCGCGGGAAGGCGATGCTGCGCGAGTTGTTCTTCGACTTGAGATCCACGACCTTGATGTTGAAATAGCCGGCGACCAGCTTCTGGATCGAATCCAGCGTCACCCTGGGGCTGCGATCCTCCAGAAGATCCTTGAGCGTCTCCTTCGCCATGTCCAGGGTGATGGGCCCTCCTTTCAGGGAGGAGTAGGCGACGAGGCGGACCAGCGATCCCTCGAGCTCCCGGATGTTCGATTTGATCTTGCTCGAGATGAAGAAGGCGACATCGGGTGGCAGATCGACGCGCTCCGCCTCCGCCTTCTTGCGGAGAATCGCGATCTTGGTCTCCAGATCAGGGGGCTGGATGTCGGCCATCAGGCCCCACTCGAACCGCGATCGGAGACGCTCTTCCAGGGTCGGGATCTGCCGCGGAGGACAGTCGGAGGTGATCACGATCTGCTTCTGGGCCTCGTAGAGTGCGTTGAAGGTATGGAAGAACTCCTCCTGGGTGCGCTCCTTCCCGGCGAGGAACTGAATGTCGTCGATGAGCAGCAGGTCGACGTTGCGGTACTTCTCCTTGAAATCGAGGGTCTTCTCGAAGCGGATGGCGTTGATCAGCTCGTTCATGAAGTTCTCGGTGGAAAGATAGCGCTGGCGAAGATCGGGACGCACCCGCGCGAGATGATTGCCCACGGCGTGCATGAGATGGGTCTTGCCTAATCCGACGCCGCCATAGATGTACAAAGGGTTGTAATGCATTCCCGGCTGCTCGGCGACCGCCTTGGCCGCGGCATGCGCGAACTGGTTGGAGGAGCTGACCACGAACGAGTCGAAGGTATAGCGCGGGTTGAGGGAGCTCGGACCCGGAGGCTGCGGCGGCGTGGTCCGCCGGCGCAGGAAGCGCTCCATGGGAACCTCATTCGGCGGCTCCGCGGGAATGATGTCGGGGCGCGTCTTGAATCGGATGGCCAGGTCTCCGGCATGGACCTCGCTGAGCGAGTCGCGGATCATGGTCAGGTAATGGTTGTTGATCCATTCCGCGAAGAAGGTGCTCGGAACTTCAACCTCCAGAGTGCCGTCGCACAGGGTCAACTGCTGCGTCGGCTTGAGCCAGGTATCGAAGACCTGGCTGTTCAGCTTGGGCTCGACCTTCCTCAGGACTTCTTCCCAGAGATTCATGAGGCCTTTCCGTGATGAGTTGGGTTCCGGGGATGAACAGTCCTTAACGTGTTCATTTGCCAGATCTACGGGGGAAGCACAAGGGAGATGTCCACAGGTTTTCCACAGTTGTGGAAATCCCCGCACCGTACAAGTCCTTGTAAATGAGCAAATTGACGAATGTCCGGATTGATGAGAGGGTCACTTATGTCAACCGGGAAGCGGGGACCGCAAAATCTGGTGGTAGGGTGATTACCCGAGGAACATCTTGTTGTGACGACTGCGTGACGATGGGGGAATTCGTTCTTTGGCAACACTCATCCCTCGCCGGATCACCTCGGGTTTCGGAAGCCCGGGAAGATTCCTCGAAGGTGGTTCGAATCGAGTTGTTCAGTTGCTGGTTGAGGCGGCGGACTATAGCACAGGGATCCGCCGCCAATACGAGAAAATTTTTTTTCGGCCGCGACTTTTCCGATCGCAGGTTTGCCTTGACAGGTCTGAACGCGCTCGCATACCATCGGCGATTCATTCAGAGCCGATCCATGGTTCGCAGCGCGCGGAGAGAGTATGAAGCGGACGTTTCAGCCCAACAACCGCCGGCGGAAGAGAACGCACGGTTTCCTGAAGAGAATGAGCACGCAGGACGGACGGGAGGTCCTGAAACGGCGCCGCAGGAAGGGCCGGAGACGCCTGGCCGTCTGATTCCGCGGCGCTCGTTCACGCCGGCGGATCGCATCCGCAAGCGCAGCGAGTATCAGCACGTCTACCGCAACGGACGGAAAATCGCCTCCCGGAGCTTCATTCTCTTCCATCTGGAGAATCCTCTGGGGCGCCCGCGTCTCGGCATCACGGCCACCCGGAAAATGGGCCCGGCGGTATCGCGCAACCGGGCGAAGCGCCTCCTGCGCGAATGGTTCAGGGTGGCGAAACCATGGCTGCCGTCCGGGGATTTCGTCGTCAACCCGCGCGAGGGCATTCAGCGGCTCGGAATCGAGCAGCTCGCGCGCGAGCTGAAAACGGCGCTGCGCCGCCTGGGTCTCGAGGAGAGGCGGATTTGAGCACGACGAGGAAGATCGTGTGCGCCGCGCTCGTCGCGCACCAGAAGTTCATCTCTCCGGTCCTGCCACCGGCCTGTCGCTTCCATCCAACCTGCTCCGAATACGCACGCCAGGCCGTCGAGCGCTACGGCGTGCTGCGGGGAGGCTGGGCGGCTCTCAAGCGTCTCGCAAGATGCCATCCCCTCTCGGCGGGGGGAGTCGATACCCTGAGGTAGCCACTCCCCTACCATGGACAATAAGCGCTATCTGATTGCCCTTGCTCTTTCCATGGGAGTCATCCTCCTGTGGACCTACTTCGTCATTCCTCCTCCGAAGCCGCCCGCAGCAGCCGCCGCGCAGTCCGCTCAGCAGGCCGGGCCGACAACGGCCGGCTCGGATCCGACCAATCCTCCGGCAGCCCCTGCGACCGGTCCGGCGGCGGCCGGTATCGACGCTACACCGCCGGCAGCTTCAGAAGTCGAAGCCCAAGGTGAGGAAGCTCCCGCGGCGATCGAGAAGACGGTGGAAACCGATCTCTATCGCATGCGCGTGCAGAATCGCGGCGGGCATATCGTGAGCTGGCAGCTGAAGCACTACTTCGACGACGAGGGACGTCCGCTCGAGCTCGTCAACCTCGCCTCCACGAAGCTGCATCGCTTCCCCCTGGATCTCGAGTTCTCCGATGCCGATGCCAACCGTCGGTTGCAGGAAGCATTGTTCGTGCTGGACGTCAGCGACGCGGCCGATGAGACGAAGCTGAGCCTGCGCTATTCCGACGGCAAGGGACTGAGCGCATGGAAGACGCTGCATCTGAGCTCGACCTCCTACCTGATGCGTCTCGAGGTCGGCGCCACGCTGGGCGGCCGCCGGGCGGAGCCGCTGCTGGTGTGGGGTGCGGGATTCGGCGGCGAGACCGGATTGCCTCCCAACAGCGGCGATCGCAACGAAATCACGAGGCTGGTCTACGCCGAAGGCAGCAGCGTCACGAGGACGGCAATTGCCACCTTCAAGGACAATCGCCTCGTGGAGCACGCGGGCCCGGTTCGCTGGGCGGGAATCGAGGAACATTACTTCACCGCGCTGCTCCTGCCCGACGGGCCGGTGTCGGGAATCCAGCTGCGCATGGATCCCCTCATCGAAGAAGGACGCGAGAAGCGCTTCCTGTCGCTCGCCGTGGGAATGACCCCGAACGGCGCCTACCAGCTCTTCGTTGGTCCCAAAGATCGGAATCTTCTCGCCAGCCTCCGGCTCGGCATCGAGACCATCGTGGATTATGGCCACTTCGGCGCTATCGCCGAGGGGCTGTTCTTTCTGCTCCGGCATATCAACGGGATCACCGGGAACTGGGGATGGTCGATCATCCTCCTGACCGTGATCATCCGCCTGGCCTTCTTCCCGATCACCCACAAGAGCTCCGTGGGAATGCGCCGGACCCAGGAGAAGATGAAGAAGATTCAGCCGCGCATCGAGGCGATCAAGAAGAAGTACAAGTCGATGAAGAAGGACATGGCGAACCGGCAGAAGATGAACGAAGAGATTATGGCCCTTTACGGCAAGGAAGGAATGAACCCGCTGGCGAGCATGACGGGCTGCCTTCCCCTGCTGCTGCAGCTGCCGATTCTCTGGGGCTTCTACAATCTGCTGGTCAGCACCATCGAGCTGCGCCACGCGCCGTTCGGCCTGTGGATCATGGATTTGTCCAAGAAAGACCCCTACTACATCACGCCCATCGTGATGGGCATCACGATGATGATTCAGCAGGTCATGACCGGGACGACCATCCCCGATCCGGCGCAGCGACGCATCATGATGCTGATGCCGTTGATCTTCACCTGGTTCTTCAAGGATCTGCCGAGTGGCCTGGTGCTATACTGGCTCGTCAATAACATGTTGGGCATCGGGCAGCAATACCTGATCAACGCTCAGGTCGCGCGCGAAGGGCTGCAGACCCGGGCGGCCGGAAAGGCCTGAGCGAAGGGTGGATCATGGAAGAGCTCCCTCCTGAAGAAGGCGAAGCCGGCTCTCCTTCCGAGGAATCCGCCGGCGCGGCGCAGCGCCTCGAAGATCTCCTCGCCGAATTCGCCGAGTCGGTTCCGTTCGAGATCTCCTGCCACGTCATTGAAGAGGCGGAGCGCATCCGCGTCGAGGTGGACGGTGAGGACCGCGACCTTTTCCTCGAGCGCCGCGGGGAGGGGCTGCAGGCGCTGCAGGTGATCCTTGGACGCGTCGGCGGAGAGAACGACAAGCCGATCTTCGTTGATTCCGCCGGCTTCAGGCAGGGGCGCGACGAGGAGATTGTCGAGATCGCCCTGCTGGCTGCCGAGAAGGTGAAGAAGATGAAGGAGCCCCACCGGCTCTCTTTGATGGATCCCTACGAAAGACGGATCGTCCACCTGGCGCTGAAGGACAATCCGGACGTCGAGACCGAAAGCGAAGGAGAAGGCTTTCAGAAGCGGGTGGTCATCCGCCCCCGCGAAACCGCTTCCTGAGCGGTCCTTTTCACCTCTTGCCGCAGCTGCTTCCTGCCATGCCCGAGAAATTTCACCTCGAAATATCATCTTTAATAGATGAAATAATTGCCGGATCGCAAAAAGAGAATATCTCTATATCTGTCAATCAGTTA